>CAZTMX010000030.1:0-21683 GCA_964614855.1 uncultured Anaerolineaceae bacterium
CGAGCCCCATTTCGGTGATTCAGGTGATGAGATTTGGTCAGTCATGGATCACCCTGGAAACAAAAAAACCTGGCCTGTACACAATGAAAGCGGTAAGGTCAGGTGGTGATTTCTCCTTACGGGTGGTGAATTAGCGCAAGAAGAAGGACAGGACAATCAAGACCATGAAGAACGAACCGGCAAGCATGCCGATGCGCTTCAGGTCTTTGATTGTCTGGCTGTAATCGGGTTTGAACTCGCGCTCATACACGCCGCTGGTGGTGGAAACAGAAGCAGCAGCGACGGGACGGGGTTCGACTGCAGAGACCTTGCGGGTCTGGCGTTTAATTTTCTTGGGCATGAACAACTCCTCTGATATTTCTTGCTTGCCTCTTGCTGTGGCAGGGGCGATTATACCTTAAATTATCCAAAAATTTCTGCTGCGATCAAAGTTCCTTGGGACGCCATAGATTTGCCAGCACGGCCTGTGTGTCATCATCAATATCGCACCAATCCGAAATTTCCAGGTTCACTTGCGCCAGCGCTGCAGTGGGCAAAGGCAGGCGCTCGCCGGTGAGTATCTCAAGCAGTTCTTCCAGACCAGGGTTATGCCCGACGAGCATGACGATGTTAAATTTTCCGGTGATGCGGGTCAATGCTTCTAAATATGGATCTGCTTCGAAAGCATACAGAGCCTTTTTATACTTGGTTTCACCTTCAAAGCCACATTCTTCGCTAACAAGCTTGCAGGTGCTGCGCGCCCGTTTGGCAGTGGAACACAGGATAAGGTCAGGAACCAGCCCTTTATCCTTCAGCAAACGGCCCATATTGGGCGCATCTTGCTTGCCGCGCTTGTTGAGAGGGCGGTCATGATCTGGCAGCCCCTGTTCTTTCCAGCTTGATTTGGCATGGCGCAAGATTAACAAAGTCTTCATGGGACCATCCTTCCCACCAAACGCTTCCGGCGCCTGAGGTTCTGTGCTGGAATATAATTGCCGGGGTTCTCAGGCTTATCCTGCCTGGTATCCAGCCACCTCAGAAAGCCCCTGGCTGGTTTGCACCAGATAAAACGGCATCCAGGCAACACCGAATAGATCAATCAAGATATCTTTCTTCATGGGTTTAACCGGTATTTCGCTGATCTTGTTGACCAGTTCGCCCCAACGCTGGTTGACCTCTTCCAGCGCCGAGGTTTTCTCCTTTTCCAAAACGGCTATTTCAGCTTCCATATCAGCGATCAATTCTTTTGATTCTTTCACTTCGGCTTTAGCCTTGGAAGTCATGCGCCGGCGTGAGAGCGAGCTGGAAAGCTTACGGCTGCTTTTTCTACCGCCAAACAACCCCAGGAGATTCTCTGCATGGGTGCCCCATTCTTCCATTGTCCTTTGAGAAAGCTCGGTCTCGTTTTCATCAAGATCGCGTTGTTCTTTTCGGATTTTGTCTTCCAACACCTTGATCTTTTTATCATACGCAGCAGAGACTTTGTCAATTTCTGTTTCCCTGCCCTGCTGGGCAGCCTTGCTGCAGATTTGCAGGAAATCCGCCTGGGAAGTTTCTGGACCTGCATAAATCTTGAGGGTATCGTTGGCGCGCACATTAACTTCGCTGGTGTTGTACACCCAATCCAGAAAATCCTTTTGCAAAGCGTTCATCAATTTCGCATCGGATAGCGGCGCTTCAGGGATCGTAAAACGAGCGCGCGGATCTGGGCGACTATCCAGGTTGGCGGCTTGAACCAGTGTCGTGGGGTACTCGTCCCACCTGATCACGCCGCGCCGGTCGGGGTCGAGCACCAGTTTGCTTTGCACCAACTCATGATCCAGGTTGTATTTGCGGTTAAAGAAGCGAATATTCGCCTGGGCCAGCAGTGTGGGTCTATACAGGATGCCCAGGCTGTCTGCCTGATCTGGGTATGGGATACCGGAGGCTTTAAGGGCTTGCGTAAAGCTGAGATTGTTTGGCAGGAAATAAACTGCAGTTCCAGAAGGGATCACCGGCTGGGTGGCGGAGCCAGGCATGCTGGCGCTGGCTGCAGCTGCGGCGCTCGCAGGCGCAGCTGCTTGGGTTTGCGCAGGTGCAGGTTTGGCTTGTTGTTTGCGCGCCGAAACCGGCTGCGTGTCGCCAGTGTGGGACCCGCTGCTTGCCTGCGCAGCGCTACCTGGCGCAGCAGCCTGTGTGGCGCCAGCCAGCTGGTTCAAGGCGGGGATCTGGGTGCGGGTCAAGGGGCCGGTCAGGTAGTTCATCGCCCAGCGTGTTTGAAAAAGGGTGGCTTCCTTACCTGCAGCGTTGTGGATATTATGGGCCAGGAACACCCGCTTCCCCAGGGTAGAAATAAGCCGGTCGTACCCAGCGCGGTCCAACGCACCGGCAACCGCGCCTTCCAACCCATCCAGCAGGCGTTGTTTATCCTGGTCGGTCTGTAATTTTCCGATAAACCAGGATCCAGTGTTGGAAAGTGCCTTGTAATCAATATCCACCGGGTTTTGGGTGACAAGCACCAGCCCAACCCCAAAGGCGCGTGCTTGCTTGAGCATACGCAGCATGGGTTGTTTGGAGGGCGGGTTGGCGGTAGGGGGCAGGTAACCGAAAATTTCATCAAAATACAGGATCGCGCGCACCGATTTTACACCGGTTTGTGTGCGCATCCAGGCTTCGACTGCAGAGAACAGCAGGGTGATAAAAAACATACGCTCGGCGTCGCTCAGATGGGCGACGTAAAATACACTATGACGCGGTTTGCCGTCCGGCCCATACAACAGGCTGGGAATATCCAGGGGCTGCCCTTCAATCCAGGTCTGGAATGCCGGTGCAGCCAGGATGTTGTTCAGCAGCATGGCGAGTGAAAAACGGTCTTTCTCAGGGAAAAACGTATTTACATCCAATACCCCCAGCTTGGAGAAAGGCGGGCTTTGGGTTTGCATGATCAATTCGCCCAGATCCAGGTCGATCCCTTTGCTCCAGGAGTTCTCAAAAATATTGGAAAGCAAGATGTGTTCGCGCGAACGCACAGGATCAATATTGTTCATGCCTACCAGACCCAGGATGGCAGTGACCGTGCTGGAGATCTTTTCTCGCAAGAGTTCCTTGTTGTTTTCCCAGGGGATGATGGGGGCTTTGAGCGAGGCCAGGATGCTGACCGGGATACCCGCATCAGACCCGGGTGTGTAGATGGCATAGTGCACAGAATCCTTCAACTGCTGGATGCGTTCGGGTGTGATGTCCCAGTCTGCCAAACCGTTGCGCCATTGCGCTGCTGATTTTTCTGCCGCTTCTTCCAGGGTCTGCCCGCTGCGCCGCGCAGCATCCTGATCCACCCAGGGAAGAAAATCCGACGGTAAAAGTTCGGGAAAATGTAGCAAGGCGTTGGTGATATCGCCTTTGGGGTCGATCATCAGCGCAGGGATTTCATTGAGCGCTGCCTCTTCCAACATATCAATGCACAAACCGGTTTTGCCAGAACCTGTCATACCCACAACAAAAGCGTGCGTTGTCAAATCTTCCGGCGAATATAAAAACGGTTGGTCTGTGGTTTTCTTGGCTGCGGTATCATAAATCCGCCCCAGATAGAACTTTCCTTGTGTATCAATCATTCTGTTCTCTCCCATCTAAATAGGCTATTTGCCCAATGATAAAATTTATTATGCCCTTGCGCGCTCGAATCGTCAATGTTTTTATGGGCTCAAGGGATAGATGCCTCTTGAAATAATCGTTCAAATTCAGCCTGGTAATGTGCAGCAATATCTGGATCGTGAAGGATCAGAGTATTTTCATCGTTGCGGTTCTCAGCATAATAGCTGAAATTGTAGGAACCGGTTATTACGATCCTACCGTCGATGATCAATACTTTGTGATGCATATTCTTTGGATTGGTATCCAGGCGTATATCCAGCCCAGCGTCCAGAAATTTATTGAAATCCGTCCCTGCGTTGGATTGATATTGTGAAGCTTCCATAACGCCGGAAACGCTGACTCCATCCTGCGCCCGTGCCAGGATTACAGCCGCAAGGTTGTCTGAGGTAAATGAATATGCCAAAAATTGAATGCTATCTTTTGCCTCTTGCAGCAGCGCCATCAGGCGGACTTCCGTCTGATCATCTGGCGAAAAATAGGTCTCTGTTTGCACGCCGTTGATTTTCAAGATCGGATGGGGGGTGTTTGTAGGTGAAAAGGCGCCGAATTTATCGTCCAGGTACATTTCTTCGAACTCATTGGTGTAATTTTCCGCCAGTTTTGTTGAACGGATACGGATCAGGTTGTTGTTGTTGCGGTAGGTTTCGCTTATGGTGAAATTCATCGAACCGGTCCACACTTCCTGGCGGTCAATCACCACGAACTTGTTGTGCATCAGCCCCTCGCGGCGGTCCTCGAGAACCGGCACGCCAGCCTGCAGCAGGTCTTGGATTTCCACCTCATCCAGGTAATCACTGTCTGTTACCACACGCACGGTCACGCCCCGGCGGTGTGCATCAAGCAAGGCGTCTCGAATACTCCACAGGTCTAACTGAAGTACTGCCATGTCCACACTGGCGCGTGCATTACGGATGGCCGTTGCCAGATGAAGATCTGGCCCGCCGCGTAACGTTTCGGACTGTGCGCTGCCCGGTTCGGTGAAGTAGATGTCATACCAGGCTGCGTCTGGGGTCCAGGTTGCGGATGCCGGCTGTGCCTGCGATGACAGATCATCCACCTGGCTGGAACCGCTCAGCTGGCAGGCAAGGCTGGTAAATAGGATGCTGGTTAGGATGAGCAGATAGGCTTGCCGGGCGTGGTTTGGTGGTGAATTTGTCATCTTGGTTATTTTACAGCCCCTTGCTATGCTTGGTTTGCGAAAAATTCTATGTCTAAAGTGGATTATAGCAGATATCAAATTGCGACTGTCCTTGGACTGCACACATTATTGAAATAGTATTGCAGAATTGTGTGATACACTTGCGTCTTGGTATTTCAGGCAGCGTACTGCTCCTGAAATGAACCTTTTATCTCTTTTTGTTAGCGGACTTGTCGTCTGTTGTTGAGGAGTGTGACATGACAGCTCATCGAAAAACCTACACGGTAGAAGTAGCAGGCATGCAAAGGGATTTACCCCTTTTTGAAGTCGCCCCCGGCATACGCATCGCAGTACTAAATATCCTGGGAGATACAGAACTGGTGGAAGCCTGCGCACACGCCTTGCATAACAAGATGGACGGCACGCAATATGACATCCTGGTAACCGCCGAGGCAAAGAGCATCCCGCTGGCACACGCTTTATCTGTAGCTGCAAAGAAACCGTATGTGGTTTTGCGCAAAGCATATAAACCGTATATGGGCTCGGCGATCAGCGTGGAGACCAATTCAATCACCACCGGGCAGCCGCAGTATCTCTATCTTGACGAGAAGGACCAGGCGTTGATCGCAGACAGGCGCGTGGTTTTATTGGATGATGTGATTAGCACCGGTTCTACCCTGGAAGGGATGCGGCAGGTGATGAAGAATGCCGGCGCGCAGGTTGTTCTTGAGGCTGGTATTTTCACTGAAGGAGACCAGGAGCGCTGGTCGCATATAACGGCGCTCGGACATTTGCCAATTTTTTCTAATTAGCGTAACAAACTACAACAACCGGCTCGCCGCGCAGATGGGTCAGTACCAGGACACGCTCTGCGCGGTTTTCGTTTTCGTATTTCAAGCGCAGCAGGTGGATCAATTGCTCGGGTTGGAGCGGTGAGCCTCGCTTTTTCACCGTCACCCGGCCCACTTTGCGTTCCCTTAGCAAGGATTTCAAGCGCTTCAGGCTAAAAGGGATCCAGGCGTCTATCTTCCAGCTGCGTGCAAAAGGTGATTGGATGGGCAGAGATGAGGTCAGGTAGGCAATCTGCGCATCCAGTTGGGCTGCGCCGAGTTCGACGCCTAAAGCCTGGACAAGACCGGCGCGTAAAATAGCGGGATCAGGTTCGATCAGGTAGGCCAGCGGCTCAGAAAGCGGCAGCACCTGCCGCATGGCAGTTGGCGAGCCAGCGAGCGCTGGTATGCTGTCTTCAAGACCAGCCGGCAGCGTAAGCGTGTGCGGGCCAGGTAAAAGCGTCGCCCGACGGGTTGTCGTTTTCAGCGCACCAAACCACAGCACTGCCTCCTTTAATTCTCCATGGAGCGAGATAAATTCAATCTCTGCCGGGTACCCCTGGATTTCGTCCAGTTGGACGCCTGGGGAAATTTTCACCCCCAGGTTTGGGCAGGCAGGCAGCCAGTTTTGTATAACGGAAAGAGCAGGTTGGTAATCGTGAACTGAAAATGCGCGCCTGTCTCCTTGCCGCCGCGCCGGGTCAAAAAAGATCCCGTAAGATGGCTCCAACTTGAGGGGAAGCGGATCATTGAGGTCGGCCTGCAGGAAATGCGCCCGTTCCGCCAGGCCTGCGGCGCTCAGATTGGCTTGCGCCATCGCCAGGCGCAGGGGATCGAGATCGACCCCGGTTGTGGGTGCGATTTCCGCCAGTGCCAGGGTGTCTGCGCCAATCGAGCAGCCCAGGTCAAATACGTGCGCCAAACCCTGGTAGCGCGCCGAACGATATTGTGAGATGTGCCAGGATGTAGCCTGCTCCAGCGCCTGGCGGGTGAGATACAGATGGGCAGCTTGTGAAAATTTACTTTCGGCTTCACGCCGCAGGATGGCAGTTTCCAGGGCTGCACGTGCCAGATTTGGTGGATAGCGGCGGCTTAATGTACTGAAATGGGATAGAAAATCCGCTTCAGACGGGTTTAAATTCTGAGCGGATTGTATGGCGCTTTGTCCGGTATCTGAAAGCAGCGCGCGAAAAGCCTGTAGATCCATCCCTATGTCGATTGGAGCATCAAGCCTGCTGCCTGGCGGCCGATTTCAACTGCGTAATTAGTGCCGCGATCCCAGGGATATACCTGGCTCATGCTGGCAAAATACAGACCCGGGATGGGGGTTTGAATGGATGGGATATTCTTCGAATGGTTGAGCAAAGGCACCGGTTGAGCATATTGGGTGCGGAACAGCCAGCTCTTACGCACCCAGTTGGGTTGGAACTGCGGGTTGATACGCGGCAGTGAGGGCAGAAAACGCTGCAGCAACTCTTCCTGGCTCAGGCTGAAGTATTCATGCCCGGTTTCCAGGTAATCGCCCATGTAGACGATATGATCGCCGCCGAAATATTCCGGCGATAGGAAATTGGTGTGCTCGACCAGGGCTAGGAAAGGAAAACCAGCCGCCTTAGGGATGTTGTACCAGTAATACCCTTCGGTCGATAGCTGCTGCTTTAATGCCAGCACCATAACCACCGCGCCCATATGCTTGAGCGACAGCAGTCCTTGCAGATAGTTCTCCGGTAAATCGGGCGCCAGTTTGGAAAGCAGTCCAGGAGATGTGGTCGCCAGCACCTGGTCAAAAGACTTGTCTTCCTGCTCGCTTTCCAGGCTGAGTTTCCCATCTGAGAGCTGGCTGATGCGGTTGATGCGGGAAGAATAGTGGATGCGAACGCCCATCTCTTCTAGCCGGGCTGCAAATTGATCGGAGAAAGCCTGGAAACCGCCCTGGTAGGTTCCCAAACGGGTGGTGCGGGCTTTCAGACGCGCCCACATCCAGGCCATATTCACCTGTGCAGCGTACTGCTGGCCGAATTTTCCGTTCATCAGCGGCTGCCACATCATTTCGTACACCTGGTTGCCTGCCCATTTACGCATCCAGGCATCCACGGTAACCTGTTCCAGGGCCTTCCAATTGTTGCTTAGCTTTAGAAAAAGCCCGACCAACCCAAAACGGATTTTATTTACTCCCCATCCCAGCCCCGGGTACAGCAGCGCCGCAGGGATGGAGTCGAAGGGATAGAATTTACCCTGGTGGTACATTACGGTATACGGGCGAGGAAAGATCACTTTTTCCCGCCAGCCCAGCTCATCAATCAAACCCAGCATGTGGCGGTCTGAAGCAAACCAGTGGTGGTAAAAATGTTCCACCGACCAGTCCCAGTGAGGCTCTTTGAACCCAGAAGCCAGACCGCCGGGTTGGCTGCTGGCTTCGAAAATTGTTACTGAGTTTCCGGCGCGCACCAGGTCGTATGCAGCTGCCATACCGCCGATGCCGGCGCCGATGATTGCAATCTCTTTCATACTGGATTTGTTCCTGCTTCTTCTTTCATTTTTTCAAAATCCTGCCCCCAATGGATGCCTTCTTTGAACATGTAATACACACCCAGAGCAGTTATGGGCAGCCACAGGGCGGCGTGCAATACCAGCGTGTAGGCTGCAGCAGTGGCTTTTGGAACCGCAAAAGCTTCCAGAATAGCGATGCCTGGAGCGTCAAAAGTGCCCACATACCCAGGGGCTGAGGGGATGGTAGTCGCCAGGTTGACGATGCCGTTCATCAGCATCAGGGCGAAAAAACTGACCGAGAAGGGGAAGGCATGCATCAGAAACCAGTATTTGCCAGTTTCCAGCAGCCAGATTACCACAGAGGTCAGGAAAACCATCAATGCTTCGCGCGGTGAGCGCAAGGATTCCAACCCGCCCAAAAACCTGCCAGATAGGTCAAGAACACGCTCTTGCAGGCGTTCGGGCACAATGCGCCTGACAATCCACTCGATCAGCTTACCCGCTTTTTCCGGCGCCACCGCCGCCCAGAGAAAGACCGCCAGCGCACCGATGAATGCCCCGCTGCCGACCAGCGCCAGGCTGCGAATATCCCCCACAAAACCCGAATCGCCAGTCAGCCCTGCCAGTTGGGGTAGATTTAAAAACACAAACGCCAGCATCACCACGCCGTCAAATACGCGTTCTACAATAATGGTTGCCAGGGAAGCGGAAATCGGCACCTGTTCCCGGCGTTTGAGTACGATGGCGCGCAGCACTTCGCCTGCGCGTGCGGGGAAGATATTATTGCCTGCATAGCCAATGGTTACAATGGGGAACATGCGCATGGTGGGGATGGCTTTTATCGGCCGCAGCAGGTAATGCCAGCGCCAGGCGCGCGCCCATACACCGACGAAATACACGCCGATCCCCGGCAGCAGCCACCAGTAGTTGGCTCCTTTAAGTGCTTGCCCAAGGTCTTGCAGTCCCAACCCCCGCAGTGCCCAGTACAAGAAAACCAGGCTGATGAGTATTCCGAACCAGAATTGCCAGCGTTTCATAAGCCCATTCTACCATCCATTCGGACAGGGTGGTGAGAGGCTGGAAGGGTATGAGAAAGGTATAATATGCCGTATGCGCAAATGGTTCAGAATACTCCTGTCGCTTATTGTCCTGGCAGCATCCCTGGCAACCGCTGTGTACTGGTTCGGCTTACCGCAGGTTGAACTCACTTCGCCTGTAGATGGCAGCGCGGCTGCCGAAGCGAACACATCCATTCGTCTGACATTCTCGCGCGCTATGAACACCGATACAGTGGTCGAGCGGTTGGTCATAGAACCGGATACCCCAGTTGATATGCGCTGGGATGAGAATACCCTGGAAATTTCTCCGATCCAGCCCTGGAAAGCCGGAACGCTTGTGCAGATACGGCTGGCTGCCGGGTCTAAAGCTGCGGGCTGGATCTCATTGCCTGTACAAAGTGATTCTGCCTGGTCTTTTACTGTTCGCCAGGTTTTCCTGGCATACCTGTATCCGGCGAATGCTCCAGCGAATATATACCTGGTCAACCCAGAAACCAATACTCGTTTGCAAATCACCGATCATCCAAAAGGCATCCAGGATTATGCTGTGTCTAAGGATGGCAAGGCGATTTACTTCAGTGCAGCCAATGAGCAAGGCGGCAGCAATCTCTATTCCCTCATGCTTGATCTTGAAGAGATCATGCAAACAATCATGGATGGCGGCAAACCAGCCTCTGCGCTTGTGCTGGAGTGTGCCGAGGCCACCTGCAAAGCCCCCGCCCTCTCGCCAGTTGGTGACAACCTGGCTTTTGAGCGTACAGAAGCAAAAGGTTTTCCCCAGGTCTGGTACCTGTCTTTGCCGCAAACTCCTGGCGATGCTGAACCTGCAGGAGATGGCGAATTAAGCCAGCCGCTTTTAGCTGCTGACCCGTCTCACCAGACGCTGCTGCCAACCTGGTCGCCCGAGGGGTTACTCACTTATTACGACACCCAGGAAGAGGCGTTTGTCACACTTGATCTTACGAATAACCAGCGCTTTGAATTTCCAAACCAGACCGGTCAACAAGGCGGTTGGCGCGCCAATGGGCGCGAATTTGTGGCAGCAGAGATCAATTTTTTGGATACTGGCACGGTAAATGAGCTACCCAATTTTGCCAACAGCCACCTGATTCTTTATCATCTTTTGAACGGCAGCAGGCTGGATTTAACGCCAGGGGAAAACATGGAAGACAGCTTTCCGGTTTTTTCGCCCGATGGGATATATCTGGCTTTTGCGCGAAAATACCTGGATAAACAGCGCTGGACACCGGGCCGCCAGTTGTGGCTGATGATGCCGGGCGTTGGGAATGCCCAGCCCATCACCGATGAGCCCGAATATACCCATTTTGATTTTGCCTGGAATGGAAAAGGCGATCAATTGGCCTATGTGCGGTTTAACCAGGCAGCGCTTACTGCGCTGCCGGAAATCTGGGTGCTAAATTTATTGAACGCAGAGCGTGGACTGTTGGTGGAGGGTGGTTATCTACCGCAATGGCTGCCTTGAGGCAGCCATTGCGGTAGAATTGGTTGGATCGATCGGATTATTGTTGAGGGGGCTAATTGATTTTGCCGCGGGCTTTCAACTCCTGGGGCAGCAAGGCATGGTAGATGAAAGTGTTCACCGGTGCCGGCACACCTGTCTCAACTCCTAATCGCACCACTGTCCCACATTGGGCGTCTAATTCTGAGGGCTTGTTTTCCATAATATCTCGCTGCATGGAAGCCATCACGCCAGGACCCATGGAATCGATAAACGCCGTGGTTTTACCAACGATATCCGGCGCTACTTTGATCTCTTTGCTCACTGCGATCTGATAAACTTCCTGCATTGCCTGCAACAGCATCTGTCGTGTTTCAGGAATGCTTCTGAAGATATGCGACGGCATTCTGGTGATTGCGCCCAGACCGGATACACTTACGATGAAGATAAATTTCTCCCAGAGCGCTGCCAGGATATCCCCAGGTATTTCTGCTTTTAAACCGCAGGCCAGTAACGCCTGGTGGATTTCTTTGACTGTGGGCGTAGGTTCGCCAGCCAGCGGTGCGAATGCTATATACGGTTCGATGCCTGCATGCTGGATTACCCCCGGGGCAGCGATGAAAGTGGAAATGCGGCACAGACCGCCGAGGACATGATCTTTTCCCAGGATGCTCGCCAGTTGGTCCTGTGCTTCGACTCCATTGCACAACGGAATGACCACCGTATGGGGTGCCAGCATGGGGAGGATATTCGGTGCGATCTCAGGGACCTGCCAGGCTTTAACCGCCACAAAGACAACATCCACCTGCCCGATATCTCCCGGCTCGTCTGTAGCTTTTACCACGGGAAGATGAAAATCGCCCTTAATGGAATGGACCGCCAGGCCGTTATTCTGAAGTGCTTTGAGATGCTCGCCACGAGCAATAAAGGTGACATCCTGACCGGATCTGGCTAAAACGCCGCCAAAATATCCGCCCACGCCACCGGTACCATAAATAGCTATACGCATGATGTTGCCTCCTGTATGATGGTTCTGCTGATTATAACTTGTTCCTGGCAGCGTGTTATTATCTTGTTGAGGAGGTCGCCTGGTAACGCTAGATTCGCATAGAGTCGCAAAATAGGGTAAAATCACACAAGACCCTGGTTAATACAATCAGGTTTTGGCTGTACCATCCAGGAAAAATGGTACAGGATCTTGTGGAGATATTTCTGAAACAATATAAGGCTAAGACTCAAAATGAGTGATAAAGAAACCGCACAAAATGTGATTGAAGCCTATCGCAAGAAGCAGCAAGCAGCGCGCAGGGCGCCCTTGATCATCGGGCTTGCCGCGTTGTTTATCATCGTGGGAGCAGGGATTTTGATCTTCTGGCTCTTGGGTTCCGGTATGCCCTCCATCTCCTTACCGTTTTTATATACCGACACACCGACGCCCACCCTGACATCCACGGCGACTGCGACCGCGACGGCATCTGCAACACCCACGATTACCCCCACCGAGACAGCCACGCCGACGATTACCATAACGCCAACGGTATCCGGCCCGTTTGTCTACCAGGTTGAAGAAGGAGACAACCTGTGGTCAATTTCGGTCAAGTTTAATGTCGATCTATTGGTCTTGATGACCGTCAACAATCTGGATCCCGCCAATCCAAACATCCAGGTTGGGGATAAACTGACCATTCCAGGACCTGATACAGAACTGCCCACCTCAACCCCGCTGCCAGCAGATATGCGCAGAGGCGCCTTGATCGAATACCGTGTGCAATTAGGCGATTCAATTCTCCTGATTGCCAATAAATTTAACAGCACCGTCGATGCGATCAAAGAAGAGAATGAAATTGAGAACGAGAACGAAATTTTTGTGGGGCAGGTTCTGAATATTCCGGTGAACCTGGTAACCCCGGTGCCAACCGCCACGCTTACTCCGACCCCCGGTCCCGGCACACCCAGCGTGACACCTGCGCCCACGCAAACGACCGCACCATAGCCATATGCCTGGTGAAAACCAGGCCTAAACCCACACATTTCTTAGCCGCCTGGCTGCTGGATGGAAAAATCCACAGCAGCCAGGTTTTTGTATGCCAGCCAGCAGGGGCTGCATGCTTGCTTGACAGGGATCGATTCGGGATTATAATGAAAACGATTTTCATTATCACTAACCCTGGAAGGTCCTATGAAGCGTATTCTCCAATTTCTGTTTGCTTTTCTGCTCTTTTTACCGGCAGGCGCCTGCCAGTCCTCAGCAGCACCGCCTGCCAGCCAACCTTCCCGGCTGAAGGTCATCGCCACCACTACAATTGTAGGGGATGTGGTGGCCCAGGTTGCCGGAAACGCGATTGATTTGGATGTCCTGCTGCCGGTGGGCAGCGACCCGCACAGCTTTCAGCCAACACCACAAGATGTAGCAAAAGTCGCCGATGCGCAGGTGATCTTTGCCAACGGCGCCGGTTTGGAAACCTTCCTGGAGCCCTTGCTGAAAAATTCTGGTTCCAAAGCCAGGCAGGTCTTGGTTTCTAGCGGAATTACTTTGCTGGACGCTTCCGAAGATGACGGACACACTAATGAAAAAGGCGCCAGCCAGTTAGATGACCATACAGGCGACCCGCATGTGTGGATGGACCCCAATAACGTCCTGGTTTGGGTGGATCAGATCGAGCAAACCCTGGTCGATATAGATGGAGCGAATGCAGATTTGTATCGCCAGAATGCAGCGCAATACCGCCAGAAATTGAGAGAGCTTGATCAATGGATCCTGCAGCAAATCGCGCAAATCCCACCTGAAGGCCGCGAGTTGGTTACAGACCACAAGGTGTTCAGCTATTTTGCTGTGCGTTATGGTTTTGAACAAATTGGGGCAATCATCCCCGGCTTTAGTACCCTTGCAGAACCTTCTGCAAAAGAATTGGCTGCCTTGGAGGACACCATACGCCAGTTGGGCGTTGGGGCAGTGTTTGTAGGGGATACGGTGAACCCAAACCTGGCGCAGCGGGTAGCGCAAGACACGGGTGTGAAGTTGGTCCAGCTTTACACAGGCTCTCTGACAGATGCTTCAGGACCAGCGGGCAATTACCTGGATTATATTCGTTTCAATGTATCGGCGATTGTCAGCGCATTGAAATAACCTTGGGTTCAGCTTATGGAAATTATTAAAGAATTACGGGGAACCAAAATCGGCGGTCATGGGGTGGCTCACGAAAGAGAAGCGCCCATCCTGGATGTGAGACATCTCTGGCTGCGCTATGAAACAGGGACAGTTCTGGAAGACATCACCTTCCATTTGCACACGGGCGAACGGGTCGCACTGGTGGGTCCAAACGGTGCTGGCAAGAGCACACTCCTAAAAGTGATCTCCGGTATACTATCTGCCACCAGTGGAGAGGTAAATATCTTTGGTCACGGTCCGTCCGGTCATATTTGTATTGCCTATGTTCCACAACGCAGCCAGGTGGATTGGTCTTTCCCGGTCAATGTGGCTGATGTGGTGATGATGGGGCGGATTGGCAAGATGGGGCTGTTGCGTTGGCCAAAACAGCGCGATTGGCAACTTGTCAACCAGGCTTTGCAGGATGTTGGCCTCTTTGACCTGGCTCACAGGCAGATCAGCGAGCTATCCGGTGGTCAGCAGCAGCGCATGTTTATCGCCCGTGCGTTAGCACAAGAGGCTGAATTGATGCTGTTGGATGAGCCGTTATCTGGTCTGGATATCAATTCCCAAGAAGATATCTATCACACACTGGATGGGCTAAAGAAACGTTCGGTGACAGTGATGATGGCAATTCACGATTTGGACCAGGCTGCAGCGCATTTTGACCGGGTGATGCTGCTGAATAAACGACTGGTGGGTTTTGGCGCACCACAGGTGGTTTTCCACCCGGATAATTTGATGGCTGCTTACGGCGGTCACCTGCGCCTGGTTCAAACCAGTGAAACGCTTGTAGCAGTTGCTGACAGCTGCTGTACAGAAGATGAGGCCTGAGCCATGTCACTGCTAAATTGGATTATCGAACCCCTTGGCTATGCTTTTATGCAGCGCGGTTTCCTGGCTGCTTTGATGGTCGGTGTGGTGTGTGCTGTTGTTGGCACCTATATTGTTTTGCGGGGGATGGCCTTTTTTGGCGATGCCCTGGCACATTCCATTTTACCGGGTGTGGCGGTTGGTTACCTGGTGGGCGGCGGTGCGCGCGAGCCATTGTTCTGGTGGGCATTGTTGGCAGCTGTGATCAGCTCTATTGGCATTGGGGTGATTAGCAAGGGTGCAAAAATTCGCGAAGATACGGCGATAGGGATCGTTTTTGCCGGGATGTTTGCCCTTGGGATTGCCATGATATCTACAGTGCGGGATTACTCTGTAGATCTATCTCATTTTTTGTTTGGTGATGTATTGGGGGTTTCGGCCAGCGACCTGAGGCTCACAGCAATTTTTGGCGGACTGATTCTGCTTATTGTTCTCCTGTTTTATAAAGAATTCATGGTAATGACATTTGACCCGCTGCTGGCGGTAACCCTGCGCCTGCCTGCACGTGTGCTGGAATACCTGATGCTGATTCTGATCGCCCTGGCGATCGTAGTCTCCTTACAGACGGTGGGTGTGGCGCTCATGGTTGCCATGCTGGTGACGCCTTCTGCAGCAGCCTACCTGCTGACCAAGCGCTTACCGGTGATGATGGCGCTGGCGGCTGTCATCGCTTCTCTCTCCGGTGTAATTGGATTGTATATTTCTTTTTACGCCAGTGTGGCATCCGGTGCAGCCATTGTGCTCACCAGTACGCTGTTTTTTGTTCTTGCGTGGAGCTTTCGCAGCCTGCAGTTGAAACTGGCGAATGGAAAGTGAGGAGAATAAATGGTGAAAACCAGCGAAGACCTAGTGGTATCTGACTGGCTGGAAAGCCTGAAAAAGAACGGTTATCGCCTCACGGAATCGCGCCGGGCAGTTGTGGAGACGCTGGGTAGAAGCCAACGCATCCTGGCGCCCTGGGATGTTTTTGAACAGGCGCGCCAGCGCTATCCGGGAATAGGCCTGGTTACAGTCTACCGCACCATAGAAAAGCTGGAAGAACTGGGTTGTTTACAGCGTGTACACCAGCCTTCTGGCTGCCAGGGTTTTGTGGCTGCTGCGGCTGGTCATCAGCATTTGATAATTTGTGAAAAATGCGGCGCTGTCAGGTTCTTTAGCGGCGATGGCAGTAAGATGGGGTCACTGATAGAAGAAGTGGCGGAGAACGGCGGTTACCTGGTCAGGGATCACTGGCTGCAACTATTTGGTCTTTGTGAAGATTGCCGGCGGGTAGATAATAATTAGTGTCTTGTGCTTCAACGGGCATCAGGGCAGGCTTGCACTGGCAGCTTGTACACGCTGCAGGATTTCTGCCGCCTCCTCTGCGCCAGCCAGGTGCACGCGCCCGTCCGGGTCTACATGTGTGGGGATCAATTCGTAGCCCAGGTACTCTGTCCCCTCAAATTGTACAAGCAAAATCACACCCTGGCGGTGATCGCGCAAACCCTGATCGAAGACAAAATTCCCTAACCCATAAAACACCTGCACCCCATCCAATACCTGGTAGGCCTGGACGACATGCGTATGGTTGCCAACCACAAGGTCAGCCCCGGCATCTACGATATACTGCGCCTGTTGGCGTTGGATCCAATTGGGTAGCAAGATGTCTTCCGAACCCCAATGCGGCATGGCGATGACTACATCTGCCACCTGGCGGGCTTTTGCCAGGGCAGTGCGCATGTTCTCTTCTGTCAGGCGGGCGATGCCTGGGTGATCATCGGCGGCAAAGACAGTCTCGCTTAGTTTGCTGTCACCCAGGGAAACAAAACCAAAGCGAATGCCGTTGGCGGTCAGCACCACAGGTTCCAATGCCTCTGCCAGGTTTGCGCCTGCACCTACCGTGGCAATTCCCACCCGGCGGAAGTGTCCCAGGGTATCAAAGAAGATCTCATCACACCAACTCTTCATTAACCCACAATCTTTAATGTGGTTTGTCGCCACGCTCATCAAGTCAAACCCCGCATTTGCCAGGGCATCGGCATTATCTGGGCTGCCAACAAGCTGGTATGTCCAAACACACCCCGTGTGTGCAACTTTGTCGCTCATGGTGGCGTTAAACGTGCCCACGGCAATATCTGCCTGGGTGATGACCTGGCGCACCTCCTCGTACGGATAATCCGGGTTATCCAACGCATCCAGAGAAGCCTGAACGCAGCGGGCGGGTACGATGACCCCCGTAAAGAGCAGTGTGGTGATTGGTGGTTTGGCGAGTGTTTCTGTGACCGTGGGTGACGCCGGTATAGGGGTATTTGTGATCTGCTGAGCGATCGACTTATCCGCTGCAATGGTCTCTATGGCTGTGGCAGTTGCCGTTGGCGGTGTCTTTGAGACAGGCGCAGAGGCACCAGCTGGTTGGGATGTTTGCGCAGGTTTCAGCACAGGCTGTGCAGAAACAGTCTGGCAGGCGCTGGCAAGCAGCAAAGCGAACAACAACAGGATACGCCGGCAGGGCATTGGGTTGTCAATCCTCATCAACGGGAGGCGCAGCCTGACCGTAATCAAGGATTTCACGTGTCCCGGTATTGGGATCGGGGGGACCGATGATACCTTTCTCTTCCATGGCTTCGATCAGCCTTGCGGCACGCGTATACCCAATTCGCAGGCGCCGCTGCAGCATGGAGATAGAAGCGCGGCCCTGGCGGCGCGCCAGGTCGATCGCCTCTTTATACAATGGATCGCTGTTTTCTTCCTCTTCCACCTCATCCCAAAGCGGGATTTGTTTCAATGGCAGGCTGGCAGGCATCCCGTCCACAATCCCACCGGCAGTGGTCGGCGCAGGCTGTATGACGCCAGCGTAGGATTGCCAGTAAGAAACCAGGCTTTGCGTTTCGTTATCGGACACATACACGCCCTGCAACCGCACAGGCGCCGGTGCGTCGGGGGCTTGAAAGAGCATATCACCGCGCCCCAAGAGGCGTTCGGCGCCGGGCTGATCAAGGATTACCCGGCTGTCAACCCCTGATGCAACTGCAAAGGCGATCCTGGCGGGAAAATTGGCTTTAATGAGCCCAGTGACGACATCTACTGAAGGGCGCTGTGTTGAGATCACCAGGTGGATGCCTGTGGCGCGCGCTAACTGCGCCAGGCGGGTGATGGTGCGCTCGGTTTCATCTGGCGCCATCATCATCAGGTCGGCTAATTCATCGATGATCACCACCAGGAAGGGCAGTTTCTTCTCGTTGCGACCGGGGGCTTTGGCATTGTAATCCTGGATATTACGGCAGCCCGCTTCCGCCAGCTTGCGGTAGCGCATGTCCATTTCGCGGGTTACCCATTGCAAAACGGTTACCACCCGTTCCAGCTCTACAACCACCGGCGCTAGCAAATGCGGGATGCCGTTGTAACCGGTTAATTCCACCCGCTTGGGATCGACCATGATCAACCGCAGATCATCCGGGGTGTTGTTCATGAGCAGGCAGCAGATCAGGGCATTGACACTCACCGATTTACCTGAGCCGGTGGCGCCGGCTACCAGCAGGTGCGGCATGGCAGCCAGGTCGGCTGCAACGGCATGACCGGAAACATTCAGCCCCAGGGCAAAGCGCAGGGGTGATTTCATACGTTTGAAGGCTTCGTTTTCCATCAAGTCGCGCAGGGCGACCATGGAGGTTTCTTCGTTTGGCACTTCGATCCCCACAAAGCTTTTGCCGGGCACCGGCGCCTGGATGCGTATCGTTCGGGCTGAGAGAGCCAGCGCCAGGTCATCTGCCAGGGCGGCGATCTTGCCAACGCGCACCCGCATACGCCCGCTGCGCGATTCGATGAAGTCAGGCTCTACACCAAACTGGGTGATGGTTGGGCCGCGGTTGATTTCTATCACGCGCGCCGGCGCACCGAAAGAGCTCAATGTCTCCTCGATCAGTTTGGCGCGCCCCAGGTCAATTTCGTCGCTATACGCTGTATCGCTTCCTTTTTCAAGAATCTGTTCGATAGGCGGAAGTTTCCAGGTTTGTGCAGTCCCAGTCGCTGGATAGGTCGGAACAAATGGAGGGGTGGATTGCGCCTCGGTCTTACCCATGCTTTCACCCTGGGGTTCTGCCGCAACACCTGTCCGCCTGGGACGTGGGTCCTTTGGGCTGATATTAGTTTCTGGGATTTTTCCAGGGATTGGCACTGAAACTTGCCGGCGAGAACGAAATTCATCCCAGGAATCAATCAGCCAATCCATTGGACGCTGCCATAGGGGCTGCAACTTCCGGCTAAGTTCAAGGACGGTCATATCTGCCGAAAGGATAACCCCAACCAAAAACCAGGCAACCAGGGCGATCGCTGCACCGCCTGTACCCAGGGCGCCTGTCAAAACACTGGTAATGAAAGCGCCGGTATAGCCTCCACCAGCACCAGCCTGGGCAAGTTGCTCGGCGCTTGTCTTCAGGCGCAGCATGCTGATAAAGTGTGCAACTGCCAGGATGTTTAAGAACAGAAGGATGATGCCGAAAACCCTCTCCACGGCAAATTGGGGGATATGCTCAAAATTCCGCAAGATCAGCCATAATCCTGTAAACACCAGACCCAGTGGGAAAAGGAACACGCCAATTCCAAATGCCGCTTTCAAGGCAAGCGACCATTGTTGTGTCAGGCTGCTCTTGATGGGAGAAAACAAGGTCAGCAGCGTCAGGAATCCAATCAGGGTCATGACCATGCCCAGGATATCCAGCTTGCGGTCCAGCGACATTCCCTGTCTCACCGGGCGCGGCGCGCGCTGTTGGTGGATTTTCTTTGGTGCGGGCGTTGATCTTGAAGACCGTGAACTGCTGCTTACACGGGTTGGTTTCTTAACTGTAGATTTGGCAGGCGCGCGTTTAACAGCAGTCGTCTTCTTCTGGACACTGCCAGATTTTGGTTTTTCGGCAGTTTTTTTGCTGGTTTTACTGGTTTTTGTTGCCATCAGATGCTCTTTTTTAAGGATAAAAGGGCTGCAATCGCCCGCTAAGGATTATAGCACAGAGCGCCTGTCGATCTCTTGCTTGAAAATGTCCATGAACCTCATGTAGATGACATCAAACGGCAGACACATGCTTCTTAAAGAACGTTTTCCGGTTTCTGGATTGAGCCGGGGGAGAAACATGAGGTACAATACTTTTCCGCGTAATCATTCTCGCCTGTAATACAGAAAGGCAGCTTCACTTGTTTGAAATTGTTTTCCTCGGCACATCTGCTTCCGCCCCTTCGGTTCACCGGGGTCTATCCTCACAAATGATCTTGCATGATGAACACCGTTTTCTCATCGACTGTGGAGAAGGCACACAAAGGCAAATCATGCATTCTGGATTGGGTTTTAAAAGGCTTAACCGGATTCTGATCACCCATGGACATCTGGATCATATCCTGGGTCTGGCTGGATTGCTTTCCACCTTTTCTCGCTGGGAAACCATCGATGGTCTGGAGATTTATGCTGGCCAATGGGCTTTGGATCGCATCCAGGATTTGATCTATGGGGTGGTTCTGCGCGGGCATACACCCCCTATCGATATTCAATTTCATGCTGTTCAAACCGGCTTGATCCTGGATAGTGAAGATTTCCAGGTCTCTGCTTTTCCGGTCTATCACCGCGGCCCTGATTGCTTTGCATATGTGTTCCAGGAGAAGACACGCCGGCCTTTTCTTGCAGAGAAGGCAGAAGCTCTGGCTATCCCCCAGGGACCCTGGCGGCGTGACCTGGTGCAAGGCAGGGCAGTCAGGCTGCCCGATGGTCGCCAGATATTGCCGGATGAAGTGCTGGGTCCAGACCGGCCCGGCACCCGTCTGGTGCATGTGGGGGATGTTGGTAGAACGGAAGACCTGGTTGAGTTCTGTCGCGAAGCGGATACGCTGGTGATAGAATCCACTTATTTGGAAACGGAAGCCGAGATGGCGCGTGAATTTGCGCACCTCACAGCCAAGAAGGCTGCTCAACTGGCTGTCCAGGCTGGTGTCAAACATCTCATCCTGACCCATATTTCACGCAGGTATCGTGAGCGGGATGTGCTGGCTGAGGCGCGTGAGGTTTTTCCGGGCGCGATCGTTGCACGGGATTTTGACAGTTACCAGGTCAAACGAGGGGAAATCACTAAGGGTGATTTGGAAAACCGCACAGAGTAAACCTACACCTGGCGGGTACTTTGCTAGAAATCAAAAATTGAACTATCTCGCAGCCAGTCTTTGTTCTTGCCAGACCTCGCCTTCGTTGTGATAGCCGGCTTTTTCCCAAAAACCGGGCAGGTCTTCGCTCATAAATTCCAGGCTGCGCAGCCATTTTGCACCTTTCCAGAAATACGGCGTGACCAAATCCTCTCGGCCCGGGATATATCCAATTACGCCGCGTAGGGGAAAGCCGTGGTCAGGAGTGATTGGTTCGCTATTGAAATGTGTAGCCAGAAGGAAATTTTCTGCCAGCACGAGTTCCAGCGGTAGATTGGTGGTATAGCCGCCATCTGAGTGCTGCATTACAAATCGCGCTGCTGGTTTTAGCTTGATCAACCCCTGGTCAAGCAAGGTGCGAACGGAAACGCCCTCCCAGGCAGAGTCGAATTTACTCCAGCGAGTAACACAATGAATGTCCATTACCAGCTTTGTACGCGGAAGCTGTTGAAATTCATCCCAGCTCCAGACAACCTGCTGTTCCACCTCTCCCCAAACTCGGAAATTCCAGCTAAGCGGGTTGAAATTGGGCACCTTGCCGTAATGTAAGACGGGAAATTTCTGTGTCAGCGATTGCCCAGGCGGTAAACGGCCCTCGCTTGCAAGACGCAATTCATCCTCCCGGCGGCTAAAGAAATTTTTCAACATGATTCTTCCTCCGGGTGCGGATTATATCAGAGTAATATTCTCTAAATATTAATGAGAAAGTAAAAAACTGTCTCCAGGTGAAAGCACCTGAACCTGTATGCCAGTCCTGGCTTTTACCTGACCAGCCCAGGCGTTGGCATCCTGGGCGATCAACCCCCAGGTGTTGTAATGGATTGGGATGACAGTTTTGGGTTGCAGCATTTCGACGGCACGTAGTGCGTCTACCGGACCCATGGTGTAGTTATCCCCTATCGGAAGCACAGCCAGGTCG
>CAZTMX010000031.1:0-21574 GCA_964614855.1 uncultured Anaerolineaceae bacterium
TGAGAGGATTTGATAATTTTCTGGGGCTATATTGATTGAAATTCTGCAAACAAATTGGAGAACAACTTATGCCTTACCGGCAAGAAATAAAAAACAACCTGGAAAACCCAAAAGGGTTGGAAACGCTCTTCCTGGAAGCCCTGCAACTGCAGGAGGCTGATCAATTCAAGTCAGATTTAGAAACCTGCCTGGCTGATCATCCTAACGCCTTGCTTTTACAGGCCTGGCATTTCCGCCTGTCAGGTTCAACTTCAGAGCTCAAAACCCTAACACACATCCCAAGCGTAGAAAAACAAACCACTGCCCCATCAACAAACCTTGCCGCCGGGGTGAACTGGAAGCTGGCGCTTCCGCTAGCGCTGTTAAATGGAGTACTCTTCTGGGTTCTCACAGTTGATAGTCTCAACATAACAAACGACGCCCCGCTGCTTCTGGTACTGGCAGCGCCGGTGGCTGCTTTGATTATCATCGCGTACCTTGTTTCTAGCGCAGGCAGGGATACCCGCCGCGCAGCCCTGATCGGCGCTGGGCTGGTGATCCTGTCGGCTGCAGCCCTGCTGCTGCGGCGCTATGTGGCTGTTCGCAGTGCAGACGATTACTTGATCCTGATGATCCCGCACCTGGCCTTGTTGGCCTGGGCTGCCGTAGGCGTGTACTTGACCGGCAGGTCGCCGACCGCCGGAAACAGTTTTGCCTTTCTCTCGAAATCACTGGAGGTGTTCCTGGTGGGTGGGGTGTACCTGATTGCCGGGGTCGCCCTGGGAGCAGTCACGTTGGGGATGTTTGCTGCATTGAGCGTCGAACTGCCAGAAGCCTTGATGCGCTTGATTGCAGCAGGAGGCGCCGGTTTACTGCCTGTTGTTGCGGTGGCTACGATTTACAATCCATTGGAGGAACCGCAAAACCAGGATTTCAAGGGTGGGTTGAGCAAATTCATCAACCTCCTGATGCGCCTGCTGCTTCCGCTCACCCTGGGCGTCTTGATCGTGTATATCCTGGTCATCCCCTTCAATTTCCTGCAGCCTTTCCAAAACCGGGATGTGCTGATCGTTTACAACATCATGTTGTTTGGCATCATGGGGATCATCGTGGGCGCGACGCCGCTCAATCTTGACGAACTCACCCCCAGGCTGGCTTCTTTGCTACAGAAAGGCATTTTGATCCTGGCAGTTCTGGGTACGCTGGTCAGCCTGTACGCCCTGTCTGCGATCCTGTACCGCACGGCGACCGCGGCGATCACCATCAACCGCCTGACAACCATCGGCTGGAATACGATCAATATCGCTCTTTTGATTGCCGTGATCAACCAGCTGGCGCGCAAACGCTCCCTGCCCTGGAACGAAGGTATCAAAGCCGTGTACAAGTTGGGAGCGTACGCTTATCTTGCCTGGACGGTAATCATCATCCTGGCAGCACCATTTCTATTCCGTTGAGATTGAGACACCAGCCGCTATTTTTGCGCGCTGGGTAAATACAGCAAAAACAAATCCGGCAGCGCTGAAAGTACCAGCAGCCCACCCTGGTGGTCGGCAACATAGACATACCCGCCAGCCAGCGCAACCCCACTGGCATCACCAGGTGTGTCATAAAAGGCTACTTCATAAGGTGCTGCCGGGTTAGCAATATTGATCACCCGCACCCCATTCTCGCCAGCGGCTACATACGCCAGATTCCCTGAGAGCGCCAGGTCAAGCGCCAGCCAGGTTGGATCATAAAACCCGGCAGCTACCGGCACAGCCGGATTGCTGATGTCAATGATGCGCAACCCACCGCTGCCGTCAGCGATGTAGGCGTATTCGCCAGATAAAGCCACTGCAGAAGCGGTGCCCGGTGTATCCAGCGCGGCGGTAATGGACATCCCATCCAGCGGGAAGCGGTCGATAACCACCAATCCATTGGCGCCGTCAGCGATGAAGGCATAATCACCTGCTGGCGCCACATCGCCGGCATAGCCCGCGGTATCGATTTCGCCGATTTCGGGCGGTGTCAATTCATCAATAAAGCGTATCCCCATCATCCCCTCGTCGCCGTTCGCCAGGTAGGCAAAATCGCCGTCTACTGCTACCGCCACGGCATCATCGACATAATCAACGGCATCGATCTCGCTCGGTGCCATTGGATTAGAAACATCCACCACACGCAAACCCGCTTCACCGTCTGCGATATAGGCCTTCTGGGAGATGACCACTACATCCCTGGCAGTTCCTGGCGTGTCATAGGAACCGACAAAAAGCGGCGCGGCAGGATCGCTGATATTGAGGATGCGCAGCCCCTGGTAAGGATCAGCGATGGCAGCACCGCCGCCCGACTGGCTCAATTTTGCCGGAACTGCAGCGCTTTCGAAAAATGCCAGCTCGACTGGTGCGGTAGGTGTATTTGCATCTGCCACACGCATCCCGCTGCCATCCGCCATATAGATCACACCTTCCATCCAATCCAGATTTGAAGTGGAACCAGGGGTATCCAGGTAACCCACTTCAACCAGGTTGGTGACATCTGCACGGCTGATGATGCGCAACCCGCCCTGGCTGTCAGCTATGTACAGGTATGAGCCGTATACCATGATATCGCGCGCATAACCTGGAGTATCACAGCTGTCTGTTAGATCCGGCAGGGCAGGGTTCTGGATCTTAATCGCCTGCACGCCAGCGGTGCCTGCTGCCATAAAGACGTAATTACTCAGCGGCCAAACCGATTCAGCATATCCGCTGGTATCCAGGGAGCCGATCTTTCCTGGCGCATGGATGTCTTCCATGTTGAGGATCACAAGGCCTGCTGGTCCATCCGCTAAGAAGCCCTTTCCTTCGTAAATGGATATGTCTCGTGCCACACCCGACGAATCGTACTTACCAACTTCGCTGATCGACAGCGGGTTTGTCACGCTGAGAACCAGCAGACCGCTCTCGCCATCTGCCACATAGGCAAAATCCGTTGTCACAAAAAGACCACGCGCAAATCCCGGGGTATCGTAGACATTGAGCAGCGTTGGTTCGGTTTTATTTACCACGTTGAGGATGCCAAACCCGGCATCACCCAGGGTGAGATACACCAGGTTGCCGATAAGGCTTAAATCCTGCACCACACCCGGAAGCAATTCAGAAACGCCGAGCAGGACAGGCGCTGCTGGGATCGAAGCGTCCAGGACATACAAGCGTGGACCCAGCCCAAGATAAACGAATTCCAGGTCGTAGGCTATGGCATAGGACGCACCGCCCGTCTGCCCTATCAGCTCAAGGACATCGACAGCCTGGCGAGCATCCGATTCTGCCTGGACAGGTGACGGAACCGGCGCCAGGGTGAAAGAAAGCAGGAGAACAAAGGTAAGCAGAACTTGGGGAAAGCGTTTTGTGTGCATAACCAACCTCCAATTGGCAATTAACCCGGAATAACTTGCACGTATAATTCAGTATAGCACGAGTTGAATACTGGTAAGACCAATAGAAACAAAAATCAAGTATATGCATATATTATAATACTTGAAAGTTGGCAGACGTTTGCCTATGCTGATTTCATTATAATTTTGAAGAGAGTAAAACCCATGTCTGAAAACTCAAAAACTATCCTGATCATCGGGGCAGGCGTGGCTGGCCTGGCAGCGGGCTGCTATGCCCAGATGAACGGCTTCAAGAGCCGGATTTTTGAATTACACGATCTGCCGGGCGGGCTGTGCACCGCCTGGGAGCGCAAGGATTATGTCTTCGATGGCTGTATCCACTACCTGTTTGGTTCGGCACAGGGTCAGCCTTTCAACCAGGTGTGGCAGGAGCTTAGCGTGCTCGAAAACCGCCCATTCATTAACCATGATGAATTCATGCGCATTACCAGCACGGATGGGCGTACCCTGATCGCATACTGCAATCCTGACCGGCTGGAAACCCATATGAAGGAGCTCTCGCCGCAGGATGCAGACCTGATCGAGGATTTTGCTGAGGGGGTGCGCCAGTTCTTGACCTTTGATATGACTGCCCTGTGCGCCAAACCGCAGTCGTTGATGCGTGCAGAAGATTGGCGCAACTTCGGCATGAAGATGCTGCCTTATGTCGGCCCGCTGGCAAAATGGGGCTTGCTTTCTGCCAGCGATTTTGCCGAACGCTTCAAAGATCCCTTTCTACGAAAAGCAGTGGCGCAGATGTTTGCCTGGCCGGAAATCCCCATGATGGCTGGTCTTTCGCTGCTGGCATATATGCACACCGGTAATGCAGGTTTTCCGCAGGCCGGCTCGCTGGAGTTTGCCCGCGCCCTGGAACGGCGTTACCTTGAACTGGGCGGTGAGATCCATTACAAATCCCAGGTGGAAAAAATCCTGGTAAAGGATGACCGGGTGGTAGGGCTGCGCCTATACAATGACGAGATCCATTACGGGGATACGATCATCTCAGCCGCTGACGGGCATGGGACGATCTTTGACATGCTGGACGGCAAATATACGAACAAAAAGATCTGCCAGCGCTATGACGGCAGGCTGCCCATTCATTCGCAAATCCAGGTTTCACTGGGTGTCAACCGCGACCTGGCAGAGCAGCCGCATTGGGTGATGTATTTATTGGATAAACCGCTGTTGATCGCCGGGGAGGAACGCTTTGAGATTGGCGTCAAACATTATTGTTTTGACCCGACCTTGGCGCCAGCAGGAAAATCCGCCGTGGTAGTGATGCTGCGCTCGAATTACGCTTACTGGCAGCGCATTTATGGGCGCAGGCTGTATGATACCGAGCAGTTCCAGGTGGCAGACCAGGTGATCGATTTTCTGGAAGGGATTTATCCCGGCATACGCGACCAGGTGGAGCTGACCGATGTAGCTACTCCCCTCAGTTATGAACGGTACACGGGTAACTGGTTGGGCTCAACCTGCGGTTTCCTTTTGACCAAGCAGACCATGACCATGATGATCACCGGTTTAGAAAAAACCCTGCCGGGGTTGAAGAATTTTTATATGACCGGGCAGTGGGTGGAACCAGGCGGAAGTGTGCCGCTGGCAGCCATGTCGGCGCGCAATGTGCTGCAATTGATCTGCCACGAGTATGGACGAACTTTTGTTTCCAGTATGACATTATAGCGAAACACAAATTTGGCGCAACGCTGTATTACCTATGCGCAAGCTCCTGGATGTTTTCCCACATCACATAGACCCCTGCCAACACCACCACCAGGATCACGATCGGCCAGAAGAAGTGGAATATGATCACCAACACCGAAACCACCGCCAACCCGATCGCCAGGCTGTTGATCACCTGCGGCAGCCGGCGGTGAAAACCGCTTTCGATAAATGCAAAAGCTGAGATTAAAACCACCAAGCCCAACACCAGGTGCTGGCGGAAGAAAAGAGCCAACAGCACAAACCCGATCATCAACAAACCGATGCTGATCGCAGCCCAGAATTCCGCCAGCTTGTTCGAGTGCAGCTCGCTGGATGAAGCCGGCTGGTGCGGGCGGCGGATGTGGGCTCGCACCGGGTCCTTCTCCCCCTTCTCCAATCGTTGGCGGTAATTCTCCAGGGCGTTCAGGCGTTTTTCATTCACAGAATATTGTTCACGTAAATAGGCGACTTCTTCAGAAAGCGTGTGAAGCTTTAGCTTATTATCCTGATCGATGGCGGCAAAATGCGCCTGGTTGGTTACGGCAGAGTCTAAAATTCCTACCCCCTCCAAGGTGTGACTCTTAACGTCAATCTCCACTTCCAGCGCTTCTTGCTTTATTTGCAGCGCATCCTGTTCACGCTGGACCACTGCCAGCGCCCTGTTTGGCGGTGGCACGCGGTCTAACCCGGCCCAGCCTGCCGGATCGTACCACGAGCGGCGCAGGCTGCCATCCCGGTTGTACATCGGTCCGGCAGGGGCATCTTCACCAGCCACCGGGTCCTGCGCATACAACCCCCACAACCCGCGGTAGTTTTGCACCCAATCAGGCGTTGGGGAAAGCAAACGGGGCTCTTCCCAATTGGTTTTTCCGCCTTCTCCGATGGATAAGCCATCCCCACGTGCATAATCCACAAAGGGCACACGGAAGAAATTAACCTGTTCTTCAAACTGCACCTGCCCCTCGCCCACCAGACCGGTGAGCCGGCGCCAGATGCGGTTGAAACGGCGGAAAAAGCGCGCCACAGGAAAAAGAAAAGGAAATTCCAACTCAGCCAGGTACTCGCCTGGTGCATAGTAACATGCGTGCGATCCTGCGCCAACATAAACGACGATATGCTCCCCTTCCAGGGTTAGCTCCGGGTCATCCCAACGCCGGCGCAGGTCATCTCCAGAATAATCGTGCATAGAAAAAGCAACCCACTCGGGATGATACTCGCCAGATGCATCCTGGTAGAGGTAAATATTGACTTGCTCCCAATCGGCTTCGTGGTCGTTTACCCCAAAGAACCCTGAACGCCAGTTATTAAAAGCATAAAAATACCAGTACTGCAGCACAATCCAATCACCCTGCTGCACCACACGCCCGTGGTAGCGAAAGCGCAGACCTTCTCGCAAAAGCTTGCGATATTCCAATGCCGCAGCCGCGCTGGTATCACCGGGGACGCGCCCGCGCAGCAGCAGGCTGAGTGAGAAGAGCAAATCTGCAAAGCGGGAGCTGTACCCCACGCGCGCCAGCCGTCCAAAATTTATACGAAAAATGTCTTGCGGATCCAGGTTTTTTGTGCGTTCGCGCAGAAATGTCACCAGGTTGATCACATCCAGCGGTTCAATAAAGCGCAAAAAATATGTGGCTTGAACGCCATCCATGCGCTGCGCAGCCAGGGTTTCCAGGGAGAATTGGTCTTGAGCAACCAGCAAGGCTGGCTCAGAGCTGGGGTATTGCACCCACAGGCTGCTGGCGCGCACATAAGGCTCCACATCCATAGGGAAAAAGGTCTCACCTTTTGTAAAGCGCAGCAGCGGCTCAAATCTGCGTAACAGGTGTTCTTCCTGCTCTGGCGTAATCATTTCCTGTCCACCGGTCTGATGTTGTTTGGAAACGCACGCTGGACTTCGTAAGTGTTGAGGTAAAACACCATAAGAATTCCACTCGCCATTACCAAATAAATATATGGATGAGTGAAGTTGAAGTAGATCAGCAAAGCAGCAGCCAGGATGGTGCCTTCCCAGAATATCGCCATGGTCCAGGCGTGTTTCCATAAGCGGAACAACGTAAACGCGTTCAGGAATACAGGGATGGAGAGGACAAAAAAGGCAAAACTGGTGGTCACCCGGCCAGGAACCTGAACCGCCATGCTGTCATAGATCAGGTTGATTTGTAACTGGCTCAGATCCACTACTTCTACACGCAAAGGCGCAAGCCTGCCTTCCGGGGTAAATAACCAGCCAAGCTGGGCATCGGGAAGCTTGAGTATTTCACCCCCCACCAGAATAGGAAACAAAAAGGAAAGGAAAGCCGCCTGGAAGATGAGCAAAATGCCGGCTGCACTGACCGGCCAGGGGCGTTTCTTCCGCTCATGGATCAGATTTTCGCTGCGTACAGTCTCGCCAGGGTTGCCAATCATATTTATTTATACGCTAAAACGCGCCGCGCAGTCGCGGCGAATATGGTCAAAGACAGATCGAGCCAGCAGCGTATCGGCATGCGCGCGGTGGCTGTTTGGCAGCGCGATCTTACACAGACGCCCGACTTGCTCCAATTTCATCCAGCGCTGGTAGCCAGAGTAATCGCTGAACATCTTCATGATATCAAAAACACGAAACCCAGGTGTACGCCAGGGCATCCCGTTGGCCAGGTGAGATTGCTGCATCATACGCAGGTCAAACTCGGCATTGTAAATACCGACCAGGCGGCCGCGCAAAATATCATCGACCTGCGGCCAGATATGCAGCCAGGCGCGGGCGGAACTCACCATCTCATCCGAGATGCCGTGCAAAAGGGTCGCCTCGGATGGGATAGGCCGGCGCGGTTTGACCAGTGTATCAAGCAGCGTTTGGCCATCGTGATCGATGATACAGATTTCGATAATCTCGGCAGATTTTTCCAGCCCGGTTGTTTCAGTATCCAGAAAAACCGGTTGAGCGTCCCAGATTTCCTGGGTGCGCTGTAAGATAGAATGGCGGAAAGGTGAAAGCATAGAGTGCCTGTCTGTTCGCTGTTAGGAATGATACCAGTATAATCGAGAGAACATCCGGCGTCAAAAGGCTTAATTTCTGCCTATTGGGCCAGGTTAATCCGCGCTTCGCAGGCTGGTTGGCCGTCCTCCGCCCCTGGACGAAAAACCAGCACCCAGTCCTGGCTATTCTCAGGGATATCGAAAGCCAGGTTGACGCGCCAGCCCTCACCCGGATCGAACACATCTTGCACCAGGTTGCCGCCATTTGTAATGTACAAATAACCGGTAGCCGCCTTGTGCGGTTGGTATTGCACAATTTCACCATTTACATTTGCTTCCAGCGAATAATCCTGATCCCAGATTTGCACCGGCGTATCACCGGTGTGTTTTAAACCCAGGCTGAGGGTTAAGAATGTGCCAGCGGCATGATGTTCAAACAGGTCGCGCTGCCGCAGCGCTGGCTCCGCAACCCGGGCTGTCAGCACACTACCGCAGGCCACCTCTTCTCCCAGATTGGCGCTGGCTGTGGGGTAACCGGTAGAAAGACCTGGATCAGAATGGCTTTGTGCAGAAGCATCAAATACCGGGTGTGGCGACACAGCAAAACGTCCCATCAATGTATGGTGGATATAATTTTGCCAGAGAGCGATCACGCTCTCTTTTTCGTATTCATGCGAGCTAAAGGATTGGATGATCATCCTGCCCTGCAGACAGGTTAACAAAACCCCATGGTCCATGGTTTGACCAGCATAAGTGCCAGCAAGCAGCTTGGCATCGCTTTCAGACCTGCCTGCGTAGTTTTTGATACGGAACAGGTCGCCCAGGTCTCCCTGCCACAAGGTTGTTGCGTTCCGTAATGCAGAAGGGATGGCATTCGGGGAGTTCAAAATAGGATTTGCCGGGTCCAACCAGAAGAAAACCCGCAGATCCGGTTCAAACCAGTCGTCCTGGAATTCCACACCACAGCGGTCAAGCAACTGCTGCTGCATGCCAATCGCCGCGGCATCCCAATCCCAATATTCGATAACCAACGACGCGCCGCGCCCAGCTTGCTGGTCCAGGTATTCAAAAAACTCGCCGCCGAAATCCCGGCGTGCTTCAGCCGAAGCAATAATCAGATCCCATTCTACGGGGGAGAGAAGCTGGCTCTTAAACCAGCCTTTGGCGCTGCCCACGTCCAGGTAGAAATAATCCAGACGGTCCAGGGCTTCCTTTGCATAACGAAGATGGCGGGAAGCAGACATATCTTCGAAGAGCAGGATCTTTGCTGCATTCAGCCTGCGTGAGAGCATTTCTTCATTATCTGTTGAAGATTGTAGAGATTGCGTTATCGCGGGAGAGGTGGGGGTAGCCGGCTGCGGTGTGTCTGTCACGCTCAAAGCGGCTTCCAGCGCTGGCATACCCAGGGTTGTTGGTGTAGGTGGTAGCAACGCTAGCTGGGTTTGCGCCAGTCGCGTTTGCTGAACCTGCAAGGCAACCAGGGTTGCATTTGCTGATTCAGGAGGCAAGGAGGGGCTGCAGGCAGACAGGAAAACCAGCAACAGGCCTAGCCTGATCAGGTGTTGAAAGATGCGATGGATGTTGGGGAGATGTCTTATGCACATATCTCTGACAAGATTGTACCCTTAAATCTTACCCTATGATATCATGCTCTGCATGAGTACACTGGATTTGACCCCTTATTACAGCTTTCTTACGGAAACCGCCTACCTGGCTGGCAGGATCACGTTGGGATACTATCAGACTGGACTGCAGGTGGACTTTAAAGAGGACGATACTCCGGTCACCGTGGCGGATCGTAAAGCCGAAGAATTTATTCGCCGCCGCATCGAGCAGCGCTACCCCAGCCACGCCATCGTGGGTGAAGAATATGGCTTAAAGGAAAGCCAGGGTGCTTCCATGCGCTGGATCATCGATCCCATCGACGGGACAAAATCATTTGTGCGCGGTGTTCCTTTGTACGCAGTGTTGGTGGGTCTTGAGATTGAGGGGCAGGTGCAGGCAGGCGCGGCCTATTTTCCCGCCCTGGATGAGATGATCTCTGCAGCCAGCGGTTTAGGATGTTGGTGGAATGGGAAGCCTGCGCGTGTCTCACAAACAACCAGCCTGAGCCAGGCGCTGGTCACCTGCACCACGGCGAGGGGGTTCGAGAAATATGGGCGCAGCAAGGAATGGCAGCGCATACTCTCTGCCTGTTATCACCAGGTGGGTTGGGGCGATGCCTACGGCTACCTGTTGGTGGCAACCGGCAGGGCCGAAGTGATGTTGGATCCAGCCATGCATGTTTGGGATTGCGGGCCTTTTCCGCCGATCCTTAGTGAAGCTGGCGGTTACTTCGGTGATTGGCGCGGCAACCCCACCATCTACGGTGGTGAAGCGATGGCAGCCAGCATGAATTTACTGCCGGAGTTATTGGCAATTATCAATACACCTGAGGCAAATCAATGACATCAAAATTGGAAGACACACTGAGTAAAGACTGGGTCACGGATTTTTTGGCCCAACCCTATCTTGCACGCATGGCGACCTGCGATCCCCACACCCACCAACCCCATGTGGTGCCCGTGTGGTACGAGTGGGACGGAAAGTATCTGTGGATCAGCTCATTTCGCTCCACGAGGAAAGTCAAAGAACTGATCGATAATCCCTTGATTTCAATCACCATCGATTGGGATCAAAGAGGTGAGCCAGCGCGCGGGGTGATCATTGAGGGAAAAGCCGAGTTGGTTACCGAGCGAGAAATTGTCGAAAAGCGATCCACGCAAATTTATACCCGCTACCTGGGTGAGGATGGCGTATTGGCGCCAGAACCGCAATCTTGGATCTACGATGCAGAGAACCTGGTGATTCAAGTTACGCCGCATTGGGCAAGCGCCTGGTAAAACCCCCGTAAAAAAAGTCGTATTAAAAGAACCAGGGGTTTCCTTTCGGAAACCCCTCGACACATCACCCGCTCCCTGGGGCGCGACAGGGATACGGCGTGTAGTCTACTTCTGGTGTATCCTTCTCTTGCGCTTTCACCTATTATGACGCCGATTATTTAAAAAAGATACGCAGATACATCACCAATTTCCACCCATTTTCAAAAACTCATCAACCATTAACCTGAATGTTTTCAGGTAAAATTTACTTGCAATTTACAGAATAATCAATTACAGTATAGAAAGATTATTCTGAGGGGCAGCGTAAACTTCTCAATTAAGAGGTCTGGAAAAATGACATATTTGATCGCAGTGGCTAATCAAAAGGGGGGTGTGGCGAAAACCACAACCACTTTCTCCCTGGGTGGTGTTCTCGCTGAACAGGGATACGAAGTTCTGCTCGTCGATCTCGACTGCCAGGGTAACCTGAGCTATGCCTGTGGAGTGGATATCAATCAGGCGGCGTGTTCAATCCTGGATGTTTTTTACCAGTGGGAAACACTCACCAGCGTGAGTAGAGAAACGCAAATCCCTGGTTTGGATCTGGTACCGGCTCATACAGGGATGGAAATGGCCGAACGTTTCTTGCCTGTACGTAAAAACTACCAGAACATCCTGAGGACGGTGAGCCAGCGCGAGATGCCATATGATTTTGTGATTTTTGACTGTCCCCCCTCCCTGGGAGCGGTTACGCAAAATGCTGTTAATGCTGCCAACCTTCTGATAACACCCGTATCTCCAGAACTATTTTCTCTGGAAGCATTGCGGAATGTGAAAGAATTTACCGAAAAAATCCAATTTTCCACCAACCCAGAACTGAAGTTTCGCCTGCTGGTGACGATGGTTGACAGAAGATTGCGCATTCACAAAGATATCCTGGGGTTTATTAACGAAAGCTATTTAAATAATAAATTTGAAACCATCATCCAGGTGGACTCCAAGTTGCGTGAATGCTTCACCACCAATAAACCGGTCAATTATGTTTTCACCCGCAGCAGGAGCGCTGCACAATACAAAGCCCTTTCTGAGGAGATACTCCAGGATGCGCGAGACCTTATCTCAAGCCCAACCGCATAAAACGATTTCACCGGACGAGGCGAAACAGAGCAATGCCCAGCCGCCAGATTTTGGGCAACCTGCTGGCTGGATGTGGGAATGCAATGCAACCGGTAAAGTCATCTTTTGCAGTCCCGAAATTGAAGCTGGATTGGGCATCTCAGCAGAAAGTTTTACAGGTCAGGATTTATTTACCTTCCTGCTTTCAGAGCAGTCGATTGCTGCGCTGGCTTTTTGGCAGGCAAATCGCTCTTATCCCAGTGAATTTGATATTGAATATTCAAACCAGGATGGCAGCCCGGTAGAGGCCAGGGTAAGCTTTTTGGGTGAGCGCAAGGCAGAAGACGGCGATATTGTGATCCTGGGGTTCACGCTTATCACCGCAGCAGCAATTGAACAGGCGGTAACCCCAGAAGAAACGAAAGCAGAAGGTACGACGCAAAATCTTGTAGCCAGTGCAGTACCTATCATCAAATCTCTTCTACAATATCTTATTTCCCATACACCAGCAGTTCAAAAGGCAAAGAATCACGATATCGTGACACATTTTTCTCAAACAATGGAAGATGACCTGAGCGGGGAAAAAGCAAAGACAGAAATGCTATTTGGAAAGCGCATCGCAAAATATCCGCAAATCGAAACCCGCAGGATTGAACAGCGCCTGGAATGGGGAGAGAAATTAGATTTCACTCCAGAAGAAAGCAAATTTGTGGAAGAATCAAAATACGCACCATCCAGCTTTAGAGGAAAGCTGCGCATGCAATTTGCAGCAGATACCATCCAACGGTCGAAGAAATTCTGGATCGGTGTGACCATCTCATCTGTTGGAGATCAACCTGCTAAGATCAGCATTTCTAGCCAGGATGAAGAAGTTGCCGCCACAACCTACAGCACTGAACAACTCATCGATGAACCGACAATCCTGCTGCCCGCATTGCTTCAGGCGGTAAAATCCCCCTATCGAGAAGAAGAAATCTGGGTAAAGGGAAAAGATTTCCTGATCCCCGCTTGAATTTCCCGCTAAAGCTGACTGCACCAGGGCATTCTTAACCCAGGTTGACAGTACAGCCTAACCCCGGTACATCGCTGGAGATGAGCCAGCCCTCCTGTAACTGAAAACTCGCTTGTGTAGGATCGTTCAAGATATCCAGGTGACCATCCAGGTCGCCGTATTGCACATTAGGGCTAGAGAGAGCAAAAGAAAGCCCCGCTGCAATCAGCAAACCTGGTTCGATCAGGCAGCCAACCATGGTCATCAGATGAGCTGCCCGGGCGATGGAGTCCAACTGGTGCGCATTGCGCAATCCACCGCAAGCAGCAAGTTTGATGCTCATCCCATGCGCAGACTGCTGTGCTGCCATAGATAGCGCAGTGGCCGGGTTGGTGACACTCTGATCGGCCAAAACCGGCACCGGGCTGTGTCGGGTTACCTGGAGCAAGTCTGAACTAACCGCTGGAGAGACCGGCTGTTCCAGCATTTCCAGCTTTCCCTGCAGCGCGCGTGCCACATCCAACGCCTGCGGCACAGAATAACCGCCGTCGGCATCCAAACGAAGATGTAAATCGGGCAGAGTGCGGAAAATCGCTTTAATACGCTGCACATCGGCATCCGCATCCACCCCGCCCTTGATCTTGAGCTTGCGAAAACCCATGCGCGCTAACCGTTCTGCCATTTCCACGGTGTCTGCCAGCGGGCTAAGGGGAATGGTTACCGAGGTCTGGATGCGGTTGCGGAACCCTCCTAACAGGCGGTAAAGCGGGATGCCGGCAATTAAGCCCAGCAGGTCGTGAAACAGTAGATCATAAGCGCAGCATGCCGCCAGTGAATCCTGGATGAGCGGAGAGATTTCTGCCAGGGAATATTCGATATTGGTGGGATGAAGGTCCGGGAGCATACCCGCCGCTGCCCTGCAGGCTTTGACGGCATGCGCAGGGGTTTCACCGGTGAGATCGGGATGAGCAACGCCACAGCCCCAGGCATTAAGCCCGTTTCGGGTCTCCGCGCGCACAAAGATCGCCGTAACCGTGTTGATCGGTTGAAGACCAGCCATCTTTACGGGCTGGCGCAATTTCAACTCAACGGGATGTACTTCTGCTTTGGTGATCTGCATCATCCGCCTCCTGTTTTCCGTTGCTGCTCATGCAGTTTGGTTGATCTAGATTATACATCTGGAAAAGCGGTAATAACAAAAGTTTGAGATATGATTCGATCGCTCAGACAAGCATACATTCTTGACAAAACGCGTTGTAAAGATTAGAATCCCAATAATCTTGAAACAGCGTTTCTTATTGCGCAACAACACTCTTGATCTGCAGACTTTCCTTGACAAACTCCTTCAGCCAAGCAATCCATATTTTGTAAGAAAAATTTTCACTCCAGGAGCAAACGTTGATTGATTTCCTTCCATTAGCACAAGCAATCCAAGATGACCTGGTCCGCTGGCGGCGCGATTTTCACCGTAACCCGGAACTGGGGTTTGAAGAGTTTCGCACTGCCGGGATTGTGGCAGACCATCTGCGCAACCTGGGCATCGAAGCACGCACCGGCCTGGGTAAAACCGGTGTTGTTGGCGTGGTAAAAGGCAAACCGGGCGGCAAGACGTTGATGATGCGTTTTGATATGGATGCCCTGCCAATCCAGGAAGAAAACACCACCGATTACTGCTCACAGGTGCCTGGAAAATTTCACGGCTGCGGGCACGATGGTCACACTGCAATCGGTATGGGCGTTGCCAGCGTGTTAGCCAAGGTACGGGATGCTTTTTGCGGCACAGTGCTGCTGGTTTTCCAGCCTGCTGAAGAAAAAGGCGCCGGCGCAAAAGCCATGATTGACGACGGCGCGATTGATGACCCTCGCCCTGATTTTGCCCTGGGTTTGCACCTGCATTCCATCACCCCTTCCGGTCATTTCCAGATCGGCGATGGTCCGGTACTTTCCGCCGCAGACAGCTTCAAAGCCACCATCACCGGCAAAGGCGGGCACGGCGCTGAACCGCAAGACACAATCGATGCCACAGTCATCGCCGCGTATATCGTTACCCAGCTGCAGACTATCGTCAGCCGCTCCGTTCACCCGCTGGATATGGCGGTTGTCAGCGTCGGCAGTTTGCATGCAGGCCAGACCCATAACGTCATTGCAGAAAAAGCCGAGATGCAGGGCAGTATCCGCACCTATCAGGAAGAAACCCGCCACAAAGTCCATAAGCTGGTACATAACATTATCGAAGGCACTGCAGCAGTAATGGGCGGCAAAGGCGAGGTAACTATCACCGGGTTGCTGCCGCCAACCGTCAACGACACAGCTGTTACTGGGCGTATGCGCGAGCTGGCCGCAAAGCTGGTGGGTTGGGATCGCGTGATCCTGGAGCAGCACGACACCCCATCGGATGACGCAGCCTATTTCCTGCAGGCTGCACCAGGGTGTTATGTTGGCCTGGGAGCCGCGCGTTGTGAGAATGATTACCCGCATCACAACCCAAAATTTGGTTGGGATGAATCGGTTATGCCGCTGGGCGTTGCCCTGATGTGCATGGCTGTTCTCGAGTTTCTCCCCTGCACCGGAGAATAAACCAGATTTCGGGTATCGAAAAATATTCAACAGAAAAGAGGTGGTTCACCGGAAAAATTCAGTCTTGACATGAACATTTACAGTCGGTACATTAACACAAATAGATTATTTATGGAGGAACAAATGAAGAAAGTAAACTTGAGACTGGCTTTGACCAGCCTGGTCCTGATCGCCCTGTTAGCTGCCTGCGCCCCGCAGCCCACTGCCGCACCCGCAGCACCCGAAGCTCCCGCTGCCGAGGCACCTGCAGCTGAAGCGCCTGCTCCTGCAGCTACCGAAGCTCCCAAAGAGGAGCCAATGGTAACCGAAGCCCCGGTGGAAGTTGCCACAGAGGCCCCAGTGGTTGAAGAGCCGAAAGGTCCTTCCACCCTGCGCATCGCCGTCAATACCGATATCGACACCTTTGACCCTCACGGCAACAACACCATCGCCGTGGCAGCAGTTGTCGACTTCATGGCTGAGACCCTGGTCAAAGTGACCGCTGCCGGCGAAACGATCCCCCACCTGGCAAAAAGCTGGACCATTTCTGAAGATGGGCTTAAATACAGCTTTGAGCTGCAGGAAGGCGTCACCTTCCACGACGGCACTCCCTTCAACGCCGAAGCAGTGGCTTACAATGTCAAACGCTCGTTAGACCCCAATGCCGACCTGGGCAACCGCTCTCCCTATAACGCCATCGTGGATGTCGAGGTAGTGGACGACACACATGTCAATTTCATCCTGTCACAACCCTCCGGTCCACTGCTGGGCGCCATGGCCAACACCAACTTTGCCATGATCTCGCCTGAGTTCATCAAAGAAGGCAGCGACAATTACGTCAATGTCGGTAACCAGAACGGCCTGGTCGCTACTGGTCCTTTCATGTTCAAAGAATTTGTCCCAGGCGACCACGTGACTGTGGTTAAGAACCCGAACTACTGGGGTGAGATGCCCTACTATGATGAAGTGTACTTTCAGATCGTCCCCGACCCCGCCACCCGCGAAAGCCTGGTGCTCTCGGGTGATGTCGATTTGACCATCAACCCGCCCATCTCCGATATCCCCATGCTGCAGTCCAACCCGGCTGTCAATGTTGTCCTCGACCAGGGCAACCGGTTCATTTACTTTGGTTTCAACCAGAGCAATGAATACCTTAAGATTAAGGAAGTCCGCCAGGCATTAAACTACGCTGTTGACAAAGAAGCCATCGTTGAAAAGGTCATGCTCGGCGCAGCCAAACCCCTGGTTTCTCCCATGCCTGAAATGTTCTTTGGCTGGTGCGAGACCGGTATGTACGAGTACAACCCTGAGAAAGCCAAGGAATTGTTGGCTGCTGCTGGTGTACCTGAGAATTGGGGTGAAACCCTGCAATTCCTGGTGCCGAGCGGACGTTACCTGAACGACTACCAGGTCGGCGAAGCTGTTGCCGGATACCTGGCGGATGTAGGCGTCAATGTCACCATCGAAACCATGGACTGGCCGACTTATATCGCCACCTCGCTCAACAGCCCAGATACCAAGCTGGAAGACCGGCCTGATATGTACATGATGGGTTGGGGCGGCGGCTACTTCCACGGCTCGCATACCATGATCATCTTTGAAACCGGCAGTTACTTCAACGGCTATGGTTATGCCAATCCGGAACTGGACGCACTTTCGGCCCAGGCTGCAGCAGAGCCTGATATGGCAAAATCAGCCGAGCTTTACTGCCAGGCCAACCAGATGATCTGGGATGATGCACCCATTCTCTTCCTGCACAACCAGTCGTTCATCATCCTGCATTCCGCATCCATCACCAATGTCTCCGGTCATCCCAGCGAGAAATTCCAGGCGATCTACGCCAGACCCGTTGAGTAGACCAACACAATAGCATGACCTAAGGAAGTGAGGGGTCTCCCTCACTTCCTTATCAAATTTCGTAACCGAATTGAGTTAATGCGCCCATGATCAAATATATCATCCGCAGGTTATTCGCCTCAGCAGGAACACTGTTTATCATGTCCATCGTGATTTTCCTGCTTTTGAGGGTTCTTCCCGGAGACCCAGCCCGCCTATTTGCCGGCGACCTGGCTACTGAGAAGGAAGTGCAGGCTTTACGCGAACGACTAAACCTGGATAAACCCATCTATGTTCAATACGGCTACTTTCTAAGCGATTTGAGCCGCGGCGATCTTGGGGATTCGATGCGTACCAAAGAGCCAGTATTGGATGAGATCATGGCACGCTTCCCAAACACTCTGAAATTAGCAGTCATCAGCATCATCCTGGCCAGCGTTTTTGGGGTGATTGGCGGGGTGATTGCTGCCGTCAACCATAATAAGCCAGTAGACATGCTGATTTCCATCAGTTCTCTTTTTGGCGTCGCCATGCCGGTCTATGCGCTGGCGCTGCTCTTGATGCTTATCTTTGCGGTAAACCTGAAATGGCTGCCAGCGGCCGGAAACCAATATCCAATCAAGAGCGCCATCCTGCCTTCCATCACGCTGGCTATGTTTTCCATTGCACTCATCACACGCATTACGCGCGCTTCGGTATTGGAAATCCTGGCACAAGAATACGTTGTCGTCGCCCGCTCAAAAGGATTACGAGAACGCATGATCTTGTTCTCTCACGCCTTGCCGAACGCCCTGATCCCCGTCATTACCGTGATTGGTTTGCAGTTCGGTTCGCTCCTGGGTGGGGCAATCCTTACCGAAACGATCTTTGCCTGGCCTGGGCTGGGCCGCCTGCTGACAGAATCGATGTTTTCACGAGATTATCCCATGGTACAGGGGTTGGTTTTGATCTTCTCTGCCATGTTTATCCTGGTTAACCTGATTGTCGACATCCTGTATGCCTATGTCGACCCGAGAATTCATTATGAGTGATCAAGGAATTACCTTCCGCGAAGTCAAACCGGCCAGTCCAACCGCTATGATTTGGAAGCGATACCGCCGCAATATCCCTGCCACGATTGGTTTATTTTTGTTAATCAGCATGATTCTTGCCAGCCTGGCAGCGCCTTTACTTACCAGCTACGACCCGCAAAAGCAAAGCTTGAAGGATTCGTTGGAGTACCCCAGCAGAGAACACCTCTTGGGCACAGATTATCTCGGGCGAGATTTACTGACACGCCTGCTCTACGGCGGGCGTATTTCATTGATGATCGGCTTCCTGGCGGTTGGCCTGGGTTTGGCATTCGGTGTCACTTTAGGCGCTATTTCCGGTTTTTTTGGCGGGTGGTTTGACCTGATCATCCAGCGAATTGCAGATATCCTGCTGTCCTTCCCCAGTTTCTTGTTGGCCTTGACCCTGGTCGCCATGCTGGGTGTGGGTTTGCGAAACGTTGTGATTTCAGTGGGTATCCTGGCCATCCCCTCCTTCATCCGCCTGGTACGCGGCAGCGTGCTCAGCCTGAAAGAAATGCAATTTGTCGAAGCCTCGCGTTGTTCCGGGGCAAAAGAATTACATATCCTCTTCCGCCATGTACTGCCCAATTCGATGGCGCCGGTCATCATCAATGCATCGCTCAACCTGGGTTATGCTATCAGTACTGCTGCCGGTTTAGGCTTTTTAGGGCTGGGTGTGCCGCCGAATGTACCCGAGTGGGGCATGATGCTGGGGCAGGCGAAGAACTATATCTTCAGCCATCCCTATATGGTGATTTATTCTGGCATCACCATTTTTGTGGCGATTATTTCGGTCAACTTGATCGGAGACGGTTTGCGGGACGCACTGGATCCGCGCATGCGCGGGTATTAATCCAGTTTAGAACGTTCCCAAGGGGGATTTCCCCGGCAAGGCGATATTTGATAAAGGCTCACAGGTAAAGACTTTGGAAGCAGGAGCAGAACCCCATGCGTTTTAGTGTAGGCTTGCCAACCGGTATGGAAGGGTTGATGTATCCTGTTCCATTTGCCGGGGTAGAGGATATTCTGCAAATTGCCCGCCAAGCCGAAACCCTGGGATACGACGGCGTGTGGGGAAACGACCACCTGACCACACAGCACTATGTACGCCGAGAATTTTCTACCCCACCTAATTATTGGGAAGTTCTGATCACCCTGGCTGCAGTGGCAGTGAATACAAAGCGGCTCCGGATCGCTACCGGTGTGCTGGTGCCAGCCTTGCGCCAGGATATCGTCGTGCTGGCAAAACAACTGGCAGCGCTGGACCATATCAGCGGGGGCAGGGTAGATCTGGGGATGGGCGTCGGCGCTTACCGCGAAGAATTTGAAGCTTTGCACCCGCAAAGGGATATCCATCGCGGCAAGGCGTTGGAGGAAGCCATCCAGGCTTTGCAAATTCTTTTCAGCCAAAGACAGGCCAGTTGGGAAGGCACATTTTACCACTTCCAGGATGTCGAGATGTACCCCAAACCATTGCAGGATCCAATCCCACTGTACGTGGGTGGGAACAATGTGAACGCCTTACGCCGGGCGGCGCAATTTGGTCAGGGCTGGCTTGGCGCTGGGATGCCAGTGGAGCAATTTTCCAGTGCTATCCAAACGCTGAACATATTCCTGGAGCAAGCCGGACGACAGCCTGGGTGCCTGGATATCGCCCCGCAGTTTTCCGTCTGCCTCGGAGATACGGCTGAAAAAGCCCTGGATACTTTTCGACGCAGCCAGATGTACAGCCACCTGGTTTCGTTGAGTAAAACTACTCTCAAAGACCAGGTGACCGACGGTTTCAAATTCGAAGATATCGACCTGATCGGCTCCAGCCAGCAGATCATTGAGCGGATTGGCGGGTTACAGGACACCGGCGTTACCCACATGGCGGGGTTGTTATTTACCGCCAGGAATGTAGAAGAGTATCTTGAGCAAATGCAGCAATTTGCTGAAGAAGTGATCCCACATTTTTCATCATAATATTTTTGGAGAAAGCATGGATAAAAACATCAAAATTGCCAACAGCATAATGGACCTGATCGGAGAAATCCCCCTGGTGCGGCTAAACCGCCTGGCGGTGAATGAAGGTGCAGAAATCCTGGTAAAACCAGAATTTCTCAACCCCAGCGGCAGCATCAAGGACCGTATCGCCAAGATGATGATTGAAGACGCTGAACGATCGGGGGCGCTAAAGCCGGGTATGACCATCGTGGAAGCTACCACCGGAAACACCGGCACCGCCCTGGCATTTGTGGCTGCGGTGAAGGGCTATCCTTTCCGGGCATATACACCCACCATGGTCGCCAACAAGTCCCGCATGTCGATTATGCTGGCCTTCGGCGCGGAAACCGAATCCGTGGACATTGAAAGCTACAACAAGAAAATGGGCGTTGAAAGCGGCGCCGATTCATCCGTACACGGCGGGCATGTGGAATTGCTGCCGCGCCAGATTTGCCTGGACCTGGAGAAGGACAATCGGGAAGAAATCTGGTGGGCAAGGCAGTTTTCCAATGCCTACAACTTCGGCGCTCATCGGGAATGGACGGCACGTGAAATCCTGGAGCAAACGGACGGCAAACTGGATGCCTTCGTTGCTTCCGTTGGCACCGGCGGTACTCTGCTGGGTGTGGCCCAGGCTTTGAAAAAGCACAACCCTGATATTCTGATCATCGGCGCCGAGCCGGCAGGCAAAGCCATGATGGGCGCGCCGGAAGAATATCCTGTCATTGCCGGTATTTCTGATGGGATCATCCCCATGATCTTCGAAAGCGGTTTTGTGGATCGCGTCATTTCCATCTCCGATAAGGATGCCATTGAGATGGCGCACCAACTGGCTGAGGAAGAGGGCATGTTCTGCGGTATCTCCAGCGGCGCCAACCTGCTCGCCAGCCAGGAAATTGCCCGGGAATTGGGGTCAGGGAAACTCGTGGTCACTGTATTGCCAGACAGCCGCGACCGCTACCTGGAAGTTGAGAAATACACAACCTAAGTCAGGTTTTCACACTAACCGACCTATTCACAATGAGGAGCGTATATGCAGAAGAAAAAGAATGACCTGGTGAACGTCCCACGTTTACAGAGAATTATGGACGAGCAAGGGTTGGATGCGCTGGTTGCAACCACCATGAATAATGTGTACTAC
>CAZTMX010000032.1:0-21182 GCA_964614855.1 uncultured Anaerolineaceae bacterium
TCCAGGTTTTCGGCAACGTCTGCCGTGGATTATTTTATCAAACAGGAAATCCAGGGAACACTTCCTGAGCAAATCAACCGGGCTGAGGCTTTTATCCGTTCGAACCTGCGCAGTATTGTGCATCTGGTGGGTTTACAACGGCAGGAAACCCTGGAATATCCGGTGGAAGCAATTCGTGAAATCCTGGTGAACGCAGTGGCGCACCGGGATTACAACGTCCAGGGGGATAATATCCACCTGTATATTTTCTCAGATCGCATTGAAATCCATTCGCCAGGGGGGCTGCCAGGTCCGGTCAACCTGAGCAATCTGTTGGAAACCCGTTTCTCACGCAATGCAGTGCTGTGCCAGGTGCTTTCGGATATGGGGTATGTCGAGCGGCTGGGGTATGGTTTGAACCGTGTGGTCGAGATCACACGCCAAAACCAGATGCGCTCCCCCCGTTTTGAGGATGTAGCCAATTCGTTCCATGTCACTTTATATGCACACCAGGAAATGCCGCTGGACCAGGCGCAGGAACAAACGCTGCAGCAATACCAGGAACAATTATCCAACCCCAGGCAAGAAATGGCTTTGTCTTTTCTTTTCCGTCACAAGCGTATCACCAACCGCGATTACCAGGATTTGTGTCCCGATGTCCATAGCGAGACTCTGCGGCGAGACCTTGCGGACCTGGTCAGCCGTGGGCTGCTGATCAAAGTTGGCGATAAACGCGCCACGTATTACATCTTGAAAAGATAGGTTTCTCTACAACCCTGTGATCCTGCGGTATAAACGCGGGATGTCTCGCGTCATCGCCTGAGCATCGCTGCGCCAGGAGAACTTTTCCCCCACACCACCATATTCATATGCCAGCAACCAGGGTTTTGCCCACGAGCCATCCCGGATTTGTTGCAGGCACCACTCAAACACGGGCCAATCCGATTCCAAAACAGGCAGGTGGTCTTGTTTGTGACCAAAGAATTCGTGTAAGCCGGTGAAATGCATTTCTCGGAGCCTGTCGACAGGCAACTGGCTGAGATAGACACGCTCGTCGATCCCCAAGAAATGGGCTGCAATACGGGCGTGTGAGATATCCAATAACAACCCGGCGCCTGTTTGTTCCAGGAGAAAATGGATTGTGTCTGGCTCTACTGCCGGGCGAAGGACCTTGCCTGGGCGGTTTCTGTAAGGAACATTTTCGATGATTACGTTCTCTGCTCCCAGGTGTTGGCAGGCAATCTGGATATCGCCCAGCATCCTTTCGATGACTTGCTGCTGCTGATCCAGCGGAAGAGTGCCTGTGGAGAAACCCGGAAAATATTTCGCTTCTGGCTCCAGGTGGAAGCTTACATAGGGCGTTTTGGTCTGGTTTAGTAGAAGCTCAATTTTCCCCCAGTCTGTTTTCTCAATTCTACCGTTTCCAACCACAAGGTTAAAGTGAACAGCGACCGGATGGAGGCGGCTTGCTTCAGCGATCAGATCGGGCCAATCCGGGCATTTGAAGTAGTCAACATGAATAATGCCGGATTGCAGCAAGACTGCAGCCTGGCTGGAATAATTAACCGCTAATTTCATGATTTGTCTTTCCTCTTTGTTCGCACATTTGTTTATGGACAGGCAAAAGATTGGTGTTCTTCAAAAGTCAGTGAGAAAGCGTGGCGTCCAGAACCATCACAGGCAGCTCTGAAATAGAGATAATCCGTCTGGGCTGGTTTTGCAACAGCCATCAATGCAAGCAGCCCCGGGTTTGCTATCGGTCCGGGCGGTAATCCCTGGTAGATATAGGTATTATAAGGTGATTCATAGCGCAGGTCTTCCAGGCTTAATGGATTTTTCCACCAGGTACTCATCTGCTCCTGGTAGCCGAGTGCATACTGTACGGTGGGATCGGTCTCCAATTTCATGCCTTGAGCCAGCCTGTTCAGAAATACCGAGGCAATGGTTGGCATTTCCTCATCAAGAACGCTTTCACGCTGGACAATTGATGCCAGGATGACAGCCTGGTACAGATTTAAACCCTGGTCGCGATAAGCATCTTCTAGAGCTGGACTGATTCTTATTTGAAAGTTGTCCAGGATCGTGGTGAGAAATTCATCCAGGGTAGCCTGGCGATCTAGCTGGTAGCTATCGGGGTAGAGGAAACCTTCCAGGGAGGCACCCGTGGGCAGGCGATCCAGGATGGGATGGGAGATCAAGGGGGTGCGAGTTTCCGCCAGGAAGGCCAGTGGGGAAATACTCAACCCTGATGTGGGTAAGTTCGCGGCGATTTCTTCCAGGCGCCAGCCCGCCAGGATATGGAAGGTGACTTGCTGGGGGGTGGCGTCTTGCAGCGCGTGTGCTGTTTCCAGGGTGTTCATGCGCGGGTTGAGCGTGTATTCGCCAGATTGGATACTGGTATCCAGACCGGAGTAGACCAGGTAGTCGCGAAATGCACGGGCGCTGCGGATGATGCCTTCAGATTCCAGGCGTTGGGAGATGTCATAAGTAGTCTCTCCCAGTTGTATCTGGAATAATTGGGGGTCATTGGCGCCTGCAGCCGGCGCCATCAGGTCATCACTTTGCAGCAGTAGCCTGGCAGAGAGGTAGATTTTCTGGGTGAAATCCAGGTGTGGGGCTGGCGCACCGTACTTTTGTTGGGCAAATTGAGGTAGAGATAAGATAAACCAGGCCAGTGCAGCCACAACCAGCGCCAGCAAAATTAAACTGAAACAGGCGAAAAGAATTCCGGAAGATGATTTTCTTGTTTTCATTGGCTTTCGTCCAGGCTGGATGGAAGGACTGGCGGATTCACTGCATCCAGATAGCTTTGCAGGATGACAGTTGCTGCCAGCTCGTCCAGGTGCCCTGATCGTTTTTTTCTGGAGACGCCCATCGTCAGGCGTGCTGCTCTCGCAGATTGTGTGGAGCCGCTCTCATCCCACAGCTCCACCGGGATATCTGTCTGCTGGCGAATGGCGGATGCCAGGCGAGATGCACGCCGGCTTTGCAGGGTAGGCTGGTTGTCATCATCCAGCGCCTGGCCCACGATGATCAGCACAGCATCCTGTTCTTTGGCGATGCTGGCAATCGTTGCGGCGTCGACAATGCGAGATGTATGCTGGATCACCGTCAAGGGGTTTGCAATTGCACCGGTAGGATCGCTTATCGCAATCCCCAATCGTTTTTCTCCTGGATCTACGGCGAGAACGCGCTGTTTGCATGGCTGGTTAAACATGGTTCTCCATCCCGTTAGATCTTGAACGCCTTGACCGCCCTTACGATTTCTGCCAGGGTGTTCTCATCCAGGTCTTTGAAAAACGGCAGCCGCAGCAAGCGGTCGCTGACGGCTTCTGTCACCGGACAGTCTCCAACCTGCCCGCCGAATTTTTTACCCATCTGCGACAGGTGCAAGGGCAGGTAGTGAAATACGCTTAGTATCCCCTTGCTTTTTAGGTGGTCGATCATACCTTGCCGCGCGGCCAGGGAGGGGAATAAGAGGTAGTACATGTGATAGGGCTGTTCGCAATCCTCTGGGATGAAAGGCATGCGGACATCGTTTTGTTCGCACCACTCAGCAAGCTGACCGGCGTAATACTGCCAGATGCGCTGCCGCTCGTTCTGAATTGAAAGGTAGCTTTCTAATTGGGCATAAAGGAAAGCAGCCAGGATATCCGACGGCAGGTAGCTTGAACCCACGTCAACCCAGGTGTACTTATCCACCTGGCCGCGGAAGAAACGGCTGCGGTTGGTGCCCTTCTCGCGCAAGATTTCCGCACGCTCGATGAGACGTTCATCGTTGATCAGCAGCGCCCCACCTTCGCCGCAGGTGATGTTCTTTGTTTCGTGAAAGCTTTGCGTTGCCATGCAGCCAAAGGTACCCAGGTATTTTCCTTGATATTTGCCAAAGAGACCGTGGGCGTTGTCTTCGACGAAGGGAACCTGGTGCTTGCGTGCGATCTCGTGTATTGCCTGCATTTCACAGCCAACACCGGCGTAATGTACCACCAGGATGGCTTTTGTACGCGCAGTAATTTTTTCTTCGAGCAGTCGCTCGTCCAGGTTCAAGGTATCCGGGCGGATATCGACAAATACCGGGTGCGCTCCGCGGATAACAAAGGCATTCACCGTGGAAACAAAGGTGAAGGAGGGGACGATGACCTCATCGCCGGGTTGGATTTCCAACAGGAACGCTGCCAGTTCAAGCGCATGGGTACAAGAGGTGGTTAGTAATGCCTTGGGAACCCCCAATGTTCGCTCCAGGAAGGCGTGGCATTTCCTGGTAAAAGCGCCGTCGCCTGAGATATGCCCATTGAGCAATGCCTGGGAGATGTATTCAAATTCGTTTCCGGTCAGCCCGGCTTTGTTAAAAGGGATGTGGATATTACTCATGGAAACCGGTGTATGAGAGGGTATTTGGCTTTTGTTGGTCATTTCGATAATGATTTTTAACCCTGTAATGGCTCAGCAATTTGAAAACCACTTGTGATAATAAATCCGGCAAGCCTGGGTGATAAAACCGTTGCGCTGCACCATGCGCTGCGTCTGTATATTACGCCCTTGCGTAGCAAGCCGGACATGGTGCACTCCGTGCTGGCTGAACCAATCCAGACCGCTGCGAAAAAGCTCTTGACCGACACCGCTGCGCCGCGCCTGCGGTTCTACACCAGTCAACTCATAAATTCCCAGGCTGGCGTCTGACTTGTCGATATTGCCGGTGATATAGCCAACCGCCTGCCCGTTGATCTCGGCTACAATAGCCAGGTCAGCGCCGCCTGAACAGCTCTGTTTTACCCAGGTGGAATAAAACGCCTGCCATTTATCCTGGGAAAAACAAGGATCAAAATAATAGCGTGAATCCAGATAGCTGTTGGCGGCAATTTTTATTAGTACGGGCAAATCCTCATCTCTTGCCGGACGGATCAATACACCGGGGGCGTCATGCGCCCTGCTTTCAGGACGCCAATCATCCAGCTTTCGTTCCATGATCAGCCGGATTTCCACCAGGCGGAACCCGTTGTCTTCTGCCTGGCGGATGGTTGCCGCATCATCCGATCCAGCCTGGAAATACAGGCAATCTATCTGGTTGGCCTGGCACCAGGAATGAATATCGCGCAGGTTATCCGCGTCCAGCTTATAGCTGTTTACCCGCGCGATACGGTAACCAAAGAAATCGCTGTCCCATTCAAGGAATTGGCACAATCCGGCAGGTGAATTCATTTTTCCACCTCAGACCGTTGTGTTTCTTCACGGATCACGTAGGTCGGTTTTTCCATCAAGCGGAAGTGCATGCGCGCCAGGTACTCACCAATGATCCCCAGGGCAAATAGTTGGACCCCGGAGAATATGGCGATAATGGAAGCCAGGAACGGAAAACCGGGGACAGAGCCTCCCTGGATCAGGTAGCGACCGATAACATATAACAGTACCAATAAGCCAAACACAGCAAAGCCAAAGCCCAACAAGGATGCCAGTTGGAGAGGTAGGATGGTAAACCCGGTGACCATGTTGACGGCATGGCTGATGAGCTTACGGAAAGTGTAGTTGGATTTACCCACCTGGCGGGGAGAGTGTTCAACTGGGATAGAAGAAAATTTTGTCGTTCCCCAGGTCAGCAGCACATCCAGGATGACAAACGGGCTTTGATACCTGCTGAAAGCCTCGCGTACCTGGGTGCGGAAAACGCGGAAAGCGCTCACCTGGCGTGCATGTTTAATACTCATGGCGGTTTGTAAAGCCAGGCGAGTGAACCAGGATGCCAGGTTGCGCCAGAGCCCGTGCGCCTGTTTCTTTGGGGTTCCATAGACCACATCGAACCCCTTGTCTAATTCAACCAGCAACCTGGGGATTTCGGCAGGTGGGTGCTGCAGGTCATCATCCATGGTGATCACGATTTCATACCTGGCCGCACGCACGCCGCAAAGCAGGGCATTGTGCTGGCCGTAGTTGCGCATCAAATTGATCCCCACCACTTCTGTCCTGGCTTGTTGCAGGTATTGGATCACCTGCCAACTGCGATCTCGGCTGCCGTCGTTTACCAGGATAATCTCGTATGTGTCACCGATTGTTGGAAGGATTGCTTGCAATTGATCTACCAGCTCCGGCAGTGAATTTTCACTGTTATAGACTGGTATCACGACAGATAAATTGGGGCGAACCGGTTGTGTGTCCATTATGGGTTGATTTTGCATGCAAGCAAACTATTGACCTGAGAAATGGCTTCTGTACGAGCTGGAGACAGGTTGGTTTCGTTCACCAGGTCTGCCCAGGTGTAACAAAGCATGTTTTGCATTTTATTTGATGCCTGGAAAGCCTGCTGGGTAAGCTGGTAGGCTGTGTCCCACTGTCCGGTGTGGGCGAAGGCGCGAATAAAGGGGTTCAGTTCAGATGCAGTTTCGCGATCGAAGGATTGCTTGAAGGAAAACGCCTGGTCTGCAAAGCCGGTGATCACTTCCCATTCTTCCAGTTGCGCAGCCAGCTCGGCTTTCTCAAAGTAATAACACCAACCATGTGCAGGTTCCTCGCCAAAGATGTTGAGCGGAGGGTGAGCGGGTTGGCTGGTGTCTCTGATAAGCGCTGTGGGCGCTGAAAGCGGTATGGCCTCGCTCAGGTAGTCGGGTTTGTACGGCAGGTGGCGGTCATCATCCGGGTGTATCACTTTTACGCACCTGGGTGGAGCAAAAAACACCACCAGGGATTGGGAGGTATTACCGCGAAAAGTGGTGGTGCGGTTTTGATTAAAAACCGGGGTGTCGGGTTCAAGGCTTCCCAACTCAACGCCCAGGCGAGCTTCGATATCCATAAACAGGTAGGGAATTTCCAGGGATGTTTTTTCCGGCGCATACGTCCAATTGAGCGGCGCAGTGAGAGAATTGTCGCTGTAATAATCCAGGTAAAGATCGCTGCTCAGGATGGTTGTGCCCGGCTCGATCTGCGGCGCACGCCAACTCATTTGCCAGAACCAGTTCTTTAACAACAACCATTCCTGGCGGTATTGCAGTGCGTCTTCATAATGCATACCCGCCGCAAAACCCGTGAATAATGCCACCAGAATAGCGCTCTGAAGCAGCGGGCGGTTCAACAGTGCGATGATCCCTGCGAGCAGTAATGCTGCACCGATCATCATGGGCAGGGTAAACCGGTCGCGCGGGAAAAACAGCTCCAATTGCAGATTTGTTACCCAGAAAGGCCAACCACCCACCAACAAGGCTGCAGCTCCAGCCAGGCAGGCTTGGATCCCCCAGGATTTACTGGATGAGCTAAGATGGTCATTGTGCTGCGCTTTGAGCCGCAAACGGGTTAGAAAGAATATTGAGAATAGAAAACCAAGGATGATGATACCGATGTAAAATGGTAGCGTTCCTGAGCGGTTCATCATCATAATCCGCCCCCTGTCCACCATCTGGATCCAGGCCAGTGCCGACACCTCGAAGATATCGTTCACAATGGTTCCGACCAGGCTGAAGACACCTGCCAGGGGATTTGCAACCAACTGGTCAAACAGGGTGATCTCACCGCGAGGTGTTTCGTGAAGGAATACTCGCCAGACCAGAAACAGCAGCATCAGAACCAGGTAGGGCAGCCACTGCCAGGCGATTTTGCGCGCCAGACCTCGTTTGTCAGCAACGCGCCCTTTTTCGAGAAACCACAACACCAGCGGGCGCAGCAATTCCAGTCCAAAGAAATATTCCGCAACGAACATACTGAAACCCGATGTGACAATGGAAGCTAGCATCAACAGCCAATAGAAGCGCGGTTTCTGTATTGCCAGGATCATCAAAACAAAAGAAAGCAAAAACAGAGCATAGATGACAAAGGCATTGCTGTAGGTTACAGCTATGTATTGTTGTTTGAAACCCGGATACAGGGCAAATAAAAAGGCAGCCCAGGTGACTTGGGTGAGATGATCCGGCCAGAGTAAGCGCAGCACCCACCAAAAAGCCAGGGTGGTCAACCAGCGGGTCAGGATGCCAAAAATTTGCCAGGCGATCGTACTCTCTCCCAGCACAGAAGTTGTCAGGTGAAACAACCATCCCAATAACGGCCGGTCTATGGCAAAGCTTTGGTGAAAACTCTGCGGTCCCCAGAAATGCAAATACCAGATGCTGGGCCAATCATCCCAGTAGAAGCCCAGGCTGCTGATCAACGGCGCAAAGCCGATCGCGGTCAGGAACAACAAGGCGATGGGTACAGATTTCTGGCTGAAGTGAATGCGAGAAGTCATGACGAAGGCTATTTCAAATGCTCCTCAATCCACTGCCTGGCAATCCCTAGCGCTGTTTCCATCTGGCTGGCATCTTTACCGCCGGCTTGCGCCAGTGTGGGGCGCCCGCCGCCGCTGCCTCCCAGCGGCGCAGCAACGCTTTTCACCAGTTCGCCGGCATGTACACCGCGTTTTACCAGGTCTTCGGTAACTGCTGCGATGACAACCGGACGGTCATCTTTGCCAATCGTCGCCAGGACGGCAATGCCACTGGGGAACTTTTGCCTGAAGCGGTCGGTCATCTGGCGCAGGGTATCCGCATCAGCACCGGGTAAAGTGGCAACCACCACCGGCACACCCTTGATCAGCTGGGCTGTTGCCAGTCGCTGGACGAATTCTTGGGTAGCCAGTTCGCGCCGCAAAGCGCCAGCTTCCTTGCGGGTGTCTTCCAGTGTATCGAGTAATTCGGTCACTTTTTCTGGCGTCTCATCTGGCCCAGCACCCAACCAATGGGCGGTTTGCTTCAATGCTCTAAAGCGCCTTTGCACCAATTCGTAAGCAGCCCTTCCGGTTACCGCTTCGATACGGCGGATGCCGGCAGCTGCACTGCCTTCGCTGGTGATCAAAAACATACCGATGTCTCCGGTGTCTTCCACGTGGGTACCGCCGCAAAGCTCGTTGGAAAACGGTTCCCCCACCCCGATGGTGATGTTTCGAACCTCAGAAGCATATTTTTCACCAAACAGCGCAGTTGCGCCTTCCTGGATGGCTTGCTCCAGGGATTTAACGGAAACATTCAAACGGAAGTCGCCCAGGATGGCATAGTTTACACCAGCTTCGATCTGGTCCAATTGCTCGGGCGTGACCGCTAGTGGGTGGGTGAAATCGAACCTGAGCCGGTCCGGCGCGACCAGGGAACCTGCCTGGCGGGCATGCTCACCCAGGACGGCGCGCAGTTCGGCATGCAGCAGATGGGTAGCTGTATGGTTGCGCATGATATCCTGGCGGCGTTGTTTATCCAGCCGGGCTATGGCGGGGTCGCCCAACCTGGGGGTGCCGGAGAGCACTTTGCCTACAAAAACGACAATACCAGCCGCGGGTTTGCGCATACCGGTCACCTGGATACGCCAATCTGGAGACGTGACGCTTTCAATCACCCCGGTATCGGATACCTGACCGCCGGATTCAACATAAAAATTTACTTCGGGTAGCAGGACTTCAATTTCATCGCCGGGTCCAACACCCATCACTGCTTCACCGCCGCGCACCAATGCCAACAGGGGTTGTTCGCTTTCGGAAATCTGGTAAGGGTCATAGCTCACGCCGTCTGCGCCAAGCTTGCCCTCAGCCTGTAAGGTATGCAAGATTTGGCGAAAGATATCGACGTCTTCGCCTCCCATGGTGCCGAAAACCTCACCAGCGCCAGAAGCCAGCCGGTGTTCTTCCATGGCTGTCAAAAATCCGGCTTCGTCCACATCCAGGTTTTGCTCCTGGGCGATGTCGCGAGTGATCTCCAGAGGTAGACCGTAAGTGGCGTAGAGATCGAATGCCTGGCTGCCCGGCAATATGGTCTCTTGATTTGTCCTCAGTTTATTCAGCAGGTTCTCCAGCTTCGCTACGCCGCTTTCCACAGTCCGCTGGAAACGTTCTTCTTCACGCGTCAGGTTGTCGAGGATGGCCTTTTTATTGCGCATCAACTCGGGGTAAAAATCTCCATAATTTTCAACAACTCTTTGGGCAACTTCGGCTAGAAATGGACGGTTTAAACCGATCTTTCCGCCGAAACGTGCCGCGCGGCGGATGATCATGCGGCAAACATAATTGCGACCGATATTACCCGGCACCACGCCGTCGGCAATGAGGAAAACCGCGGCGCGGGTGTGATCTGCGATCACGCGGTAAGGAGTGATATTCTGCTTGCGTTCTGTATCACTGTGACCGGTGAGCTGCTGCACAACGTCTAGCAGCGGTTGGAACAGATCGGTGCCGTAATTGGATGGAGTGTCTTGCAGAACGGAAACAATGCGCTCCAGGCCCATACCCGTGTCTACATGTTTTGCCGGAAGGGGTTCAAGCTGTGTGGGGCTAAGGCGGTTGTATTGAATGAAGACCAGGTTCCATAACTCCAGGAACCGTTTGCAATCTCCGTTTACGTGGCACTCATGCCCGGCTTCATGTCCCTTATCACAATAAGCCGCACCGCGATCGATGTGGATTTCGCTGCACGGTCCGCAAGGACCGGTCTCTGCCATCTCCCAGAAGTTGTCTTTGCGCCCAAAATACCGGATATGATCGGGGAGTATTCCAGGCTGCTTGCGCCATTCATCGGCTGCTTCGTCATCTTGTGGGATTTCGCCTTTTTCATCGCGGAAACATGTTGCCCAAAGTTTGTCTTTCGGCAACCCCCAAACATCTGTCAGCAACTGCCAGGCCCAGGTGATGGCTTCTTTCTTGTAATAATTTCCAAATGACCAGTTGCCCAACATTTCAAAAAAAGTATGATGGGTATCATCGCGGCCTACATCTTCCAGGTCATTATGCTTTCCGGCCACGCGCATGCACTTCTGAGAATTTGCTGCCCGTACATATGGGCGTTTGTCTGTGCCGAGGAAGATATCCTTAAATTGGACCATCCCGGCATTAGTAAATAGCAATGTCTGATCGCCGCCAGGGACAAGCGAAGCAGATGGAACAAAGGTATGTCCTTGTTCGCTAAAGAAATCAATAAAATCCTGGCGTATTTTTGCGCCTGTGAGAGGTTTCGGGGTCATAGACACTCCAATGAGTAAAAATAAGGACTTAACCCTTAGATTATACCAAGGAGCATGAGCAGTGGAAGGAAAACACCGGAAACCGGCAATGATGAATTATGAAGAGCACTTCAAAGGATAAACCGGATGATACAATCACTATTGGCCAAACACAGGATATAATCCCCCAGACTATCATTGGGAGATTCCCAGGTAAGGACAGATGATGAAGCGTTACCTATTCTTTGCAGTATTTTCATCCGGCATGACCACCCTGGCGCTGGAATTTGCTGCTTCTCGCCTTTTGGGGGCCACATTTGGTACCAGCAACCTGATCTGGGCCAGTATTATTGGGTTGATCCTGATTTACCTGACAGCAGGTTATTTCCTCGGAGGCTGGTGGGCGGATCGTTCTCCCTCGCCGTCAACCATGTACTCGATCATGGCCTGGGGGGCCTTCACTGCTGGATTGATCCCTGTACTCTCCAGACCGGTTTTACGACTGGCAGCCAATGCTTTTGACCAGCTCCAAATAGGCATATTGGCGGGTTCATTTACTGCGGTATTGATCCTGTTCAGCATCCCTGTCACCTTATTAGGGACCATCTCTCCATTTGCCATACGGCTGGCGATTGTCGATCCGGCTAGCGCTGGCAGTGTATCGGGCAAAATTTACGCCATATCCACGATTGGCTCCTTTGTAGGCACCTTTTTGCCTGTTTTGGTATTTATCCCACTGATCGGCACCTCTTTCACATTTCTTGTCTTCAGCCTGTTTTTGTTGGCGGTAGCTTTGATCGGATTATGGCTTGCGGGAGGTTGGCGCAGCATGTTGCGCCTGTCCTGGATGGTGCTGGTATTAATTCTCCTGGGGTTTTTGATCGCCGGTAGGCCGTTAAAGACGACTGTGGGGCAGATCTACGAGAGCGAATCGGCATACAATTACATCCAGGTATTGGAAAGCGATGGATACCGCCTCTTGCGTTTGAATGAAGGTCAGGGCGTCCACTCCATGTGGCACCCAACCCAAATCGATTTTAGCGGCCCATGGGAACAATTCCTGGCCGCGCCGTTTTTCAATGCGCCTCCAGTTACAACCAGCCAGGTGGAGAGCATGGCGATTGTGGGTTTGGCTGCCGGCACCATCGCACGCCAGGCGACGGCGGTCTATGGTGCTATCCCTATCGATGGGTATGAGATCGATGCAGAGATTATCCGGGTAGGCCAGGAGTATTTTGAGATGAATGAGCCAAACCTGACCCCCATTGCTGAAGATGGCAGGGTGGGGTTGGCTCGCAGCCAAAAGAATTATTCCGTGATCGGCATCGATGCCTACCAACCACCGTATATTCCCTGGCATCTGACCACACAAGAATTCTTCCAGATTGTGCATGATCACCTGACCCCAACAGGTGTGATGGTGATCAACGTGGGGCGCTCGCCAGCTGACCGCAGCCTGGTGGACGGCCTGGTAGGAACCATCCAGCAGGTGTTCCCATCTGTTTATGTGATGGATGTACCGATGTCATTCAATTCGATCGTTTACGCAACTGTCCAACCCACTCAGATCAAAAACCTTTACGACAACTTGCTATCTCTATATACACAAAAGGAAACCCACCCGTTGCTTATCGCTGCGCTGGAGCGTATTGTATTAAACCAACAGCCCACACCGCAAAGCAAAGTGGTTTTTAGCGATGATTGGGCGCCTGTTGAATTATTGACCAACCAGATGGTTATCAATTACCTGGTGTTTGGAGATGTCGATGCCTTACGAGAACCGTAATATGAAGCCAACTACACCTTTATCAAGCCCTGCGACAACACGAGACAGCAGAGCGCAAGTTCTCATCCGGTGGCTGGTTACGATTCTGATCCCGTTTGCGATTGTACTAACCAGTATTCGCCTGTTTCTCTTCCCGGTATTTTTACCCATCGAATACAATATGCCAGGTTTTCCTGAAGACCGTTACGGCTTTACGCTCCAGGACCGTTTAACCTGGGCTCCGCTGGCTGTTGAATACTTGGTGAATGATGCCGATATCTCCTTCCTGGGCGATTTACGTTTTGCAGATGGTTCGCCTGTGTACAACGAGCGAGAGCTGCAGCATATGATCGATGTAAAGGTTGTGGTTCAGGCTGCCCTCAATGTGTGGTATTTTGTTTTGGGTGCGCTGGCGTTGTTGTGGGTGGTCGCCTGGCGCGGCGGTTGGTTGGAGCGTTTCTATCGCGGAGTTTCAGGCGGAGGTTGGTTGACGGCAGTCCTTCTGGGGGCATTGATTGTGTTTGTTGCACTGAGTTTCTCTGCGTTTTTCGTAACCTTCCACAACATGTTTTTTAAGCCAGGAACCTGGATATTCTATTACAGTGACACGTTAATTCGCCTGTTTCCACAGCGGTTCTGGCAAGATATTGCGATTTACATTGGCCTCCTTTCTATGGGGCTGGGGGTTGGTTTGGGGGTATTGTTCAGAGCCAAGAAATCACGCTAATTGTTAAAAGATAACGGGCTGTTCGCCTCAAGGGAACAGCCCGCTAATGGCTATGTAGTTTGTTCTCTGCAGATTATTTCGCCGAGCCCTGTTTTGCCACTGCCTCAGCAGCCTTCTTGATTGCTTCGGGGTCGCCCAGGTAATAGCTCTTCACCGGGTGAAGGTCCTTATCAAGCTCATAAACCAGGGGTATTCCCGTAGGGATATTGAGCTCAGTAATTTCCTTTTCTGAGATTTTATCCAGATACATTACCAGCGCGCGCAGGCTGTTGCCGTGGGCTGCGATTAAAACACGCTTACCGGATTTAACCGTGGGGGCAATGGTGCTGTGCCAGTAGGGGAGCATTCGATCCACGGTGAGCTTGAGCGACTCTGTACAGGGAAGCTCCTCTTCTGTTAGTTCAGCGTAGCGTCGATCGAAGCGCGGGTGGCGGGGATCTTCAAGCTCCAACGAAGGCGGAGGCGTGGCAAAACTGCGGCGCCAGATTTTTACCTGGTCTTCGCCGAACTTTTGCGCCATCTCGGCTTTGTTCAGCCCCTGTAGCGCACCGTAGTGCCGCTCATTCAACTGCCAGGCGCGTATCACCGGGATCCATTCCAACTCCATCTCTTCCATGGCGATCCAAAGCGTATGGATAGCGCGCTTTAGAACAGAGGTGTAGGCAATGTCAAAAGTGTACCCGGATTCTTTGAGGGTTTTTCCTGCTGTGTGGGCTTCCAGGCGCCCCAAATCTGTCAGCCCGACATCTGTCCAACCCGTGAAGCGGTTTTCAAGGTTCCAGTCGCTCTGTCCATGTCTGAGTAATACCAATGTATAAGCTGTGTCCATTTCAAATACCTTTCTACATTCTTATAAAAAGCGTCTCCCAATTATAATCGGGAGACGCTTAAACCTGCAAATACGTACTTCAGTTAGCGAATTGCCTGCTCGGTTTCCCGGTCGAAAATGTGCATGTTATCCATGTTGAAGACCATGGTGACCTTATCATCGATTTTGTAGCGGGAGCGAGGATCGACGCGGGCGACAAATACCTGTTCACCAAGTTTCAAGTAGACAGTGATTTCATTACCCATCAACTCAGTAACATCTACCTGGGCTTCGACAGGTTGGGCGATAATGCCAGGAGCAGCAAATTCTGGGTTATGGATATCTTCTGGGCGGATGCCGAAGATCACAGATTTTCCTGCATGCGGCGCATACACGTTCACCCGGTCAGCTGGGATTTGAAGCTTAAAGTGTTCACCGTCAACAAACAGCCCATCGCCTTCCTTGCGGATGGTGGCTGGGAAAAAGTTCATGGCGGGGGAGCCAATGAAGCCAGCAACAAACAGGTTGTTGGGCTTGTCGTACAGGGTCTGCGGCGTATCGATCTGCTGCAGAATACCTTTTGTGATAACTGCGATCCGGGTAGCCATGGTCATGGCTTCGACCTGGTCGTGGGTCACGTAGATAAAGGTGGTCTGCAGCTGCTGGTGCAGCTTGCTGATGTTGGCGCGGGTTTCAACGCGCAGCTTGGCGTCCAGGTTGGAGAGCGGCTCGTCAAAGAGGAAAACCTTTGGCTCGCGCACGATTGCCCGACCGACTGCCACACGCTGCCGCTGACCACCGGATAGCTGCCGGGGTTTGCGGTCCAACAGGTGTTCGATCCCCAGGATTTTGGCTGCTTTTTCAACCCGCTGTTTAATTTCTTCCTTGGGTGTTTTTCGCAGCTTCAGACCAAATGCCATATTATCATATACAGTCATATGGGGGTACAGCGCATAGCTTTGGAACACCATGGCGATATCCCTGTCTTTGGGGGCAACATCATTGACAACCTGGTCGCCGATCAAGATGCGGCCGTCGCTGATGTCTTCAAGGCCTGCCAGGCACCGCAGAGCAGTGGTCTTTCCACAACCCGAGGGGCCAACCAGAACCAGGAACTCTTTGTCCGCGATTTCAATGTTGAGATCATTGACCGCTATGACATCACCAAAACGTTTGTACACATGATCAAAAGTAACGCTAGCCATTCGATTTTCTCCTTTCACGGTTTACGGGAATATAGTGGTTCTATTATATTCCCATCTGGCAATTTTGACAATTAAATTAAGGTTGAATTTGGATTGTCATCCCAAAATGATTACATTTTGCGCCAGGTGTTTGGTTTTCGATTGAACCTGTAAAAACAGAATCTCTATCTTGTCGATTCTTGCCCCACCATATAGAATGTAGGTATGTCTGATTCAGATCTTACTCCGATCCGTAAACAATATTTAGAAATCAAACGCCAGTATCCAGATGCCATCCTGTTTTTTCGACTGGGAGATTTTTATGAAACATTTGACCAGGATGCAGAGATCGCATCGCGGGAATTGGATATTGTATTGACATCTAGAAACGTGGCCAAAGGGGTGCGTATCCCGATGGCGGGTATTCCGCATCATGCCGCGGAAAGCTATCTTTCCCGGCTGATCCAAAATGGGCACCATGTAGCAATTTGCGAGCAGGTAGGCGACCAGCCGGTCAAGGGTTTGTTCTCGCGTATGGTGACGCGTGTGGTAACCCCGGGTACTGTGGTTGAGCCAGGACTGTTGCCTGGGGATGCAAATAATTACCTGGCTTGTGTGATGTTTGGTGAACATTCGGGCAGCGACAACGATACAGGGACAACGGGTCGAGCAGGTATTGCCTATGTGGATATCACCACAGGTGAATTTGCGGCTACTGAACTGTCGAGTGTCGATATCCAGGCGGCTTTGCGTGCCGAATTGGCGCGATTGCGACCTGCCGAAGTGCTTTATCCGGATACACAAAAACTGCCTGATGGGGTCCAGGCGCATCAAACCCCCTGGCCGCGCTGGCGCTTTGAAACAGGTCGCTGCCAGGAAAAGTTGCGCCAGCACTTTGAGGTGGGATCATTGGACGGTTTTGGTTTGCGCGGGCTGAACCTGGCAACCTGTACTGCAGGGGCAGTATTGCAATATGTAACGGATACTCAACCGGCAGCGCTTAAGCTGCTGGTAGGATTGAATACCTACAGCCTGTCTGATTTTATGATCCTGGATGCTGCAACGCGGCGAAACCTGGAGCTAACCGAAACGCTGCGCGGTAATTCTTCTCAAGGATCGCTGCTGGGTATCCTTGACCATACCGTAACGCCCATGGGAAAGCGCTTGATCCTGCAATGGGTAAATAAACCTTTGCTGGATGTGGAAAAGGTGCGCCTCCGGCAAGAAGGTGTATCTTATTTCTTCAACGATGGTTTGCTGCGTGCTGAAGTTCGTGCAGGGTTGAAGCCATTGGGGGATCTGGAGCGGTTGATGAACCGGGTTGTTTCCTTAACGGCTCAACCGCGCGATCTGCTGCATTTGCTTGCTACAATAAGCCGGCTGTCGGATTTGCGGGCGTTGTTTGGAGAGACACCCCCAGCCATGGTTGCCATTTTGGATAATTTCCACCTGTGCGAGGATGAAAAAAGCCTGCTGGAAGCGGCATTAGCGGATGACGGACCGGCAACCTTACAGAACATCGGGGTGTTTCGCACGGGTTATTCCGCGGAACTGGATGGTATCCTGGAGCGCTCAAGGCATGCTCGAGATTGGATTGCCAACCTTGAAAGCGTGGAACGAGAGCGCACTGGAATCAAGACGCTCAAGGTAGGGTACAACAAGGTCTTTGGGTACTATATTGAGTTGACCCGAGCCAATGCAGACCTGGCGCCTGCCGAATACATCCGCAAGCAGACCCTGGTAAACGCTGAACGTTACATCACCCCCGAAATGAAAGAATATGAAACGCTGGTGTTGAATGCCGAAGAACGCATCCACGAAGTAGAAGCGCGTTTGTTCCGTGAATTGTGTGCGCAACTTTCTGCATCGGCGCTGAAAATCCTGCAAACGGCAAAGGCCCTGGCCGAACTGGATGTTTTATCCTCCCTGGCGGAAACAGCCGTTGCAGGAGGATACACCTGCCCGCAGGTGGTGGAAGAAGATGTGCTGCAGATTCGCGAAGGACGCCACCCAGTGGTGGAGCAAATGCTAGCAGGCGAAAGATTTGTCCCTAACGACCTGGATTTTGACCAGGGTGAAAGGGTGCGTATTATCACCGGACCCAATATGTCGGGGAAATCAACGATCATCCGCCAGACAGCCTTGATCGTTTTATTGGCGCAGATCGGCAGTTATGTACCGGCTGCTTCTGCGCGTATCGGTGTGGTGGATCGCATTTTCACGCGCATGGGGGCGCAGGATGAAATCCACGCCGGTCAATCTACGTTTATGGTTGAGATGGTCGAAACAGCCAATATCCTGAACCATGCTACTTCTCGCAGCCTGCTGATCCTGGATGAGATTGGGCGGGGAACGAGCACTTACGACGGGGTTTCAATTGCCTGGGCTGTCGTGGAATATATACACAATCACCCGCGTTTGCGCGCCAAGACACTTTTTGCCACGCATTACCATGAGCTGACACAAATGGCAGATTTGTTACCCGGTGTGCGCAACTATAACGTGGCGGTCAGTGAGGCGGATGGGCAAGTTGTCTTTTTGCACAAGATTGTCCCCGGTGGGGCAGACCGCTCTTATGGCATCCATGTCGGACAACTGGCAGGGTTACCTCGCCCGGTTGTCCAGCGTGCCGGCGAAATCCTGCACTCGTTGGAGGCATCTTCGGGAAAGGCGGTAAAGATCAACCCCAACGCGCCGCGCCAGCTTGCTTTATTCCCAGAGACAAACCCCCTTTTGGATGAACTGAGACAACTGGATCTAAACTCGCTTTCACCCATTGAAGCGCTGACAAAAATCTATGAGTGGAAGAGAAAATTCCTTGAAGACAAGAAATAGGAAAAAAATTCTTGTCAAGTCGACAGGATTTATATACGAGAGATATTGACGATATCTGGCTCAATTTCGATTGCCCAAACACCGAAATCTCCGAAATCATACTCAACATATAAATAATTCTCTTCCCGTTCAATTTTCCGGACACGCATCGAACGTTTGAACTTGAAAGTCAGCAGATCGTCATTCCATTCCCCCTGGAGGGTAGGATCGTAACCATCCGGAGGGCCATAGGCGCGTTCTATTTGATGCTCTGATAAAAGCATGCGTAAGATCGCTTCGGGCGTATCAATCGACCAGAGCAGGCTGGCAGTTGCCTGTGTCTCAATTTCCTGAACCGCCTCTTCTTCATCCATCTCCCATTGAACCGGCGACCAGATTCCCGGTAGATCATCGACGTTAATGGTTTCGGGGTCTATATCATAAGGCATTTTACTCTCCGCGTTTTTTCAGGTTTTTGTATTGTTCTATGATGCGGCGGCACAGGTTGCTGCCCAGGATAGCATAGCCATCTGTGGGCATGTAGTGAGCCGCCGAAGCATCGAATAATAATTGATATGATGAAGGAAAATCTTCGTCGCCCTGCCAGAAAACAATCCGCAAAGGCACACAAGGTAAGATTGTAAAAACAAAAGACACTGTGGCGAAATCTGCTGGTTTGCCTCCCAGTTGAACCGCAGCAGCCTGAAAACCAGGTTGATCATCACTCAGCACCCGGTGTAATTCAAGACCGGTGTAGCCCTGGAAAGCCTGGTTGTAAAATTTCCCATCCGGGAGCTCCGAAAAAGAAATCCATCGTTTTTCTAACGGCGTGCCGTCTGCCGTATCAAAGTAATATAAAATTGCTGCCTGGTTGAATTCAGACAGTTCAGTTTTCTCGTATTGGTACGTTGCCACATAATCTGGGTATGCCAGGGATATGGGTCTACTCCAAAATGAAAAAAGAAAGGCCGTTTGTCCAGTTGGACTATCTGTGAATGTGCTGCCTGTATTCCTGGCTGTGAGTAATGGATCGCGGCGCGATAATGCCTGGCGCAATTCGTCCAGGCGCCTTGAGAAGCGTGTCAGGTCGTTTTTACGAAAAGCGTCCTGCATGGGGGGAGGTTCCATGCACTCAGTATAATAGAGTTTCTGTAAGTTATGAGGTTAGAATTAAAGAAAAACATTCCGCCAGAAGATCTGAGCGGAATGTCAATCCCTTTTAGCCCGGAAGAAAAAACTATTTTCCTGTTCGGACTTTATGCTGCAAAGTGCGCATGAGGATCTGTTCCAACTCATTCTGTGATGATTTGGATTTCTGTTTGCCTTTTTCAACGGGCATCTCAATCGAGGCTTGCTGTTCTTTGGAGCGATCCATGGCTTCGCGTAAAGCCATTTCCATTGCGGTTGGAACGGGCGCTTCTTTTTCTTCCGGTTCAGCAGCGGCAGCAGTGACATTTCTTGCCGCAGGTTGCTGCATCTCTTTGACGATCTTCACTGGGGGTTCTTCCAATGCCTTCATGCTCAGTTTGATTTGCTTCTTTTGGCGGTTGACCTCCAGGACTTTGACTTCGATTTCATCGCCTTCTTTGACAACTTCGCCGGGATTTTTGATGTAGTCGTGTGTCATCTCGCTGATGTGTACGAGCCCAGGGCGTTCTGCTCCCACATCTACGAATACACCAAATTTCTCCAGGCGCACCACTTTACCTTTGATGACCATGTCCTTGTCGATTTCTCGCCATTCCAGGTCCAGCGGTTTGATCATGGTCAGCTCGATGCGGTTTTTCTTTGGGAAAATGCGCCGCACCCAGACTTCGACCGATTGACCCGGTTGGACAACGTCTTCAACGCGGTTGACGGGTTCTGCCTGTAGCTGTGAGATATGTACCACACCGGGTACAGGGAGGCCAATATCCACCACAGCGCCAGCGAGGGTTGTTTTAACCACGGTGCCTGTGTATTGCGCTTTGCGTTTAATCGCCTCAAGCTCTTGAGAGGTAGTGGTTTCCGGGATTTCCAGGGATTCTGTTTCCATGATATTTCTCCAATTCGGATTTTTGCATCCACACATACGTGGAAATAATTAAGAATAAATCGCTATCAGCATAAGCCGCGATCTTCAATTATACCTTGCGCGTAATTATCTGTCAAAGATACAAGCGCCAATTACATAATTAGAGCTTTATGAAAAAAATAAAAAAGGGCTGTCCTTGAAAGAAAGACAGCCCTTAATAAAGGATGGTTGAATTTATCCCTTGTTTTCGTTTTCGTTTTGTAAGGTTTTTATCCCATTACGTACCTGGTTCAAGTAGCGGTCCAGCTCTAATTCCAGGCGGGTGAGCGTCTCAATTACATAATGATCGGCTTCGTGACGGTTTTTTTCGATATCTCCGCGCGCCTGGGCTATGATTTGTTCGGCTCTGGCTTGTGCCGTTTGAACAATTGCATCTCGCTCGACCAACTGCTCGCTTTTTTCGCGGGCGATAGCAATTGTGCGATTGGCCTCTTCTTGTGCCTGGGCTAATATCCTGTCGCGTTGAGCCTGGACTTGTTGGGCCTTTTTTATCTCTTCAGGTATGGCAACACGCATCTGGTCGATGATATCCAGCATACGGTCTTCATCCACTACCACGCTGCGTGTAAACCACAAGGGACGACTCTGGTTCAATAATTCTTCTAAGCGGTCTACAAGATGTAAGATGTCCATTGCTAGCTTCCCTTTTAGAGCCTTTTGGCGGTTACCAATTGGTAGTTACCAACCGGCAATTATTCCTTTTTCAGGTTACACGAATTTTTTTATTTCGTCAACTGCGAACTGGTGTTCCTAATAATATTGTGAATAATTAGCTCTTTATTCCGTTGCATGTATCTTGCCAGCCCCTAAAAATCAATCTCTTGAGATATCAATCTCTTGAGATATCAATCTCTTGAGATATCAATCTCTTGAGATATCAATCTCTTGAGATATCAATC
>CAZTMX010000033.1:0-20321 GCA_964614855.1 uncultured Anaerolineaceae bacterium
TGGTACTTGGGGGGCAGCCCCCTGGGAGAGTAGGTCATTGCCAAGAGACTTTTTCTATTTAACACACCCCTCTCATATTAGAAGAGTAGGTTTTCTTAGTCAATTCCAATTTAAGATGACTCTTTTAATTAATACCCTAATTTACCAATCCTTCATCTGCAAGCCATAAGTGTTTTGTTCTTATCTTAACCTGATGTTACAATTGTTTTATGAGTATACAGCCTCTCTCGAGATCCCAGCTTCTTTGCAACCTTATTTCCAGGATTATGACCTGGCGGATTTACAACTGCGTAGAGATGCCAACCTAATTATTCAACGCACCCTGGAATACGGCACCTGGGAGGAAATTCGCTGGTTGTTTCAGGTATACTCACGGCCGCGTATTCAGCTATTCCTGCGTGAACGCGGTGAGCGTTGGCTAAAACCGGTGACATTCAGTTACTGGCGAAAATTGCTACATATTCGTCGTTGGCAGCCTGCACCATTCGGTAAAGGTGAGCTATGGGATCGATGAGCTATCCCCATTGGGAAACGCTCATCACAGGAAGACCATGAGGGTGCCGGTCACCGGGAATAGCAGGACCGCAAATCACAACTTGGGGATCAATACCGGCGTTGACTTTTTGTATGCCTCGTAATCCGGCTGACCGCCCCATTTTTGATCGGCTTTCTTTTCAAGCAACGGGACACCGCTGACACGCGTTAGGAGCAGGGTGACGAAGATCGGGGAGATCAGGGCTACCCACTGCCAGCCTTGCAGGATCGGCAGGGCTATGATCATTACGCCTACCCACAAGACGATCTCTCCGAAGTAGTTCGGGTGCCGGGATCGGGACCACAGACCGGTTTGGATAAACTTGCCGTGGTTTTTGGGGTCGGCGTTGAAGCGGCTTTTTTGATAATCGGCTACTACTTCCAGAGAAAATCCGAAAACCCACACGATAACACCAGCCAGGGCAAAAAGGTCGAGTTCTTTGCGGTTAGCCGTGGTGATCGTAATCAATGCTGCGATCATTGTAAAGGTAACCCACAATCCCTGGATGGTCCACACGTTCAGGAAGCGGATAAAGGATGGTTTGATTTCATCGAAACGATCATCCTTGCCCGCTTTTCTAATTCGGTTGAACAAGAAGCTGCCCAAGCGAGCAGCCCAGATCACAACCAGCGTCCACACCAGGTACCCTCTGCTATCCACCCCGGCGCTTAAAAGCACAGCCAGCGTGCTGATGGTGATATAGGTGAGACTGCCAGTAAGATCGAAGAACTTCTCGGTTTGTTGGCGGAAAGCCGGGATAAAGACCAGCCATTGGATGAGAAACGCCAGGCCAACCAGCAGGGCAAAAACTGGGATCCCTGCTACCCGGCTGCTGCCCTGGCTTCCGGCGATTGCAGTTAGCAGGCCGATCAAGATCAAAACTGGAAAAACGATCAGCGCCTGGCGATCTGCTGCGCTTTTTGAACGATCAGTTACGTTACTTGTGTCTGTCATGATAATTGTTCCTTTTGGATCTGGATTAAAACCTCGTTGCGTGCCAGGAACCCCGGCACCCAGGGTGGATTATAGCCTGCTACGATAAAATCCCCTTCTGTTTCAAAGCCATGCTCTTGCAGCCACTGGTTGAGACGCTGCTTGTTTTTCTCAATCGTACCTTGTTTGAAGTACCCGGAAAAGCGGATGGCGGCCAGTGTGCGGGCTGGAATTTGATGGATGCGAACCCGGTTGTCTACCGGCTGCGGCAGGGTTTCCGTGGTGTATGCGGAGGGCATGATGAACGCCACTGTGTAACTGGATTCGCCGCTGATAGTCACCGGCGTTGTCATGGCAATTTTTTCGGATTGGGATGCCTGGACGGGGGAAGTCATCTCAATTTTTTGTTTGGAAATGTTGTTGCCGAAGATGTAACCTGCCAGGACCCGGAAACCCTTTTCGATGGCGGAACGATACTGCTTATCGTCGATCGTTACTTCGGCCTGAATGTAAGCGGGGTAGTTACGGATTTCAATGCCGTTATCTTTACGGATTACTGAATACTTTGGTGTTTCTGTCATAAATTACTTCCTTTCCATACCGCCTTATATCCTATTGGGGAATCCATTTACCGCAGAAAAAAATCGCTTCCACTCGTTAGGGATTGGGAATATCATAATGTCCAGGTTATGTACAGAATATTATAACATAATGTATAGCAATATTTAGGGAAATAATGGTCTATAATTACAGACATCGTAGAGTTTTTCAACCAATACTTAAGATAGTAAATCGGGGTGATATCCATGTTATTAAAGCACTTTTTCCTAAACAAAATCGCTCACAGTTCCTACATGCTGGTCGGAAAGTCATCCTGTGCGATTATCGATCCCCAGCGGGACATCGACCAATATATCAACCAGGCTCGTGAAATGGGGGTAACAATAACCCATATCCTGCAAACCCACCTTCATGCCGACTTTATCTCTGGCCATATGGACCTGGCGCGTGCAACCGGTGCTAAGATCTATGCACCCCGGTCAGCTGAATGCATGTTCGACCATGTTCCCTTGGTTGAAAACGATACGATCAAGATTGATAATATCGAATTGCGTGTGATCGAGACTCCTGGGCATACCCCAGAGCACATTTGTTATGTGGCGACAGACACATCACGTGGAGATTCCCCCATAGGCGTCTTTGTGGGGGATGTATTGTTTGTTGGCGATGTCGGCAGGCCTGATCTATTCCCCGACCAGGCGATTGAATTGGCTGGAAAGCTCTACGACAGCCTGCATGACAAGCTTCTCCGGCTGCCCGATTATTGCGAAGTTTACCCTGCCCATGGGGCGGGATCCTTGTGTGGGCGTGCAATTGGCGCAAAGCATTCAACCACTATCGGTTACGAGCGCCGGTACAATGCTGCACTTCAACTCGATCGGAAGGATTTTATTCTTTCCCTCACATCAGATATGCCACCGGCGCCAGATCACTTCAACTTGTGCAGCGACATCAACCGTGCTGGTCCTGTCGTACTTGCAGATTTGCCTGGCCTGGAAGGATTGAGACCACAACAATTTTTCCAGCGCATGCAAGACACCGGTATTGAAGTACTGGATGCACGAAACTATACAGCTTATGCCGGCCTGCATGTTCCTGGCGCATGGCATCTTGATCTCAATGGCAACTTTCCAACTTTTGCTGGTTGGGTTTTACCAAAGGATAAGAAGTTCTTGCTCGTTGTCGATGACTTTGATGATGCCCTGACTGCTGCCACCTGGGCACGCCGGGTGGGGGTAGATCAAATCCTGGGGTATTTGATTGGGGGAATGTCAGCCTGGGTCATGGCAGGGCAGCGCAGCGCCGCGATAAACTTGATCTCCGCTGAAGATTTGCATGATCGGGTGACCGGTACTGAAAATTTTGTCCTGGTGGATGTGCGCGCCAAGTTGGAATTCCAGGACAGCCATATCGATGGTGCAATCAATATCCCTGCTCCGGATCTACGCAGTCGTTGCATTGAGCTTGACCCTGAGAAGCCCACTTGTGTGGTGTGCAGCTCAGGGAATCGCTCCAGTCTGGCCGCAAGCATTCTGGAGCGTCATGGTTTTCGCGAGATTTACAACGTGGCTGGGGGCATGACTGGCTACAGTGCCGCAAATTATGCCAGGCAGTGCGTGGTGTGTGAAAACCCACATGGGTCGCGCTTTTTTGAGATCAGCTATGATCACATCAAGCCCTAAGATTTGGGAGAGATATTGCATTCGCCATTTTTCAGAAACCTTTCGGTCTACAATATAGTGTTGGCTAGAAACTCAATATTTAACTAGTTCTTAAATAATTGACAGTCATAGCTTAATTAATTATAATAGAAGCGAAGCGTTAGCTGTTCATAAAGGCAAAAGGGAGACGGCGTATCGTCGATTATTCGTGCTAAGAGAAACAAGGCCATTATCGATGCTCGGCTGCGCCGCGATTGCCAGCCGAGCCTTTTGTTGCAACAAGAAGGATTTCAGCGTCCCCAATTTTGATTGGCATGAACTATAGCGAGCGTTTTTAGACAGGCTGTGGAAGGAGGTGAAAGAAGTGACATCTGTAACATTGCGTCAGAATGAATCGCAGGATCAGTTACTGAAGCGCTTTCGTAAGAAAGTGGCTAAAAGCGGTATCTTAAGCACAGTGCGTCGAAAACGCTGGTTTGTTTCAAAAAGCGAGCTCCGTCGTATTAACAAGAAGAAAGCAATTCGCCGTATTAAGCGCCGGAATATGCCCGATATGGAGTAGGATTTTTGAGAGGTAGATTTTGTTAGTTTTTTGTTTTGTTGTTCAGGAGCAAACTCCTGATGCCGGAGGTAAATATGGCGAAAGATGAAGATAAGATTCAGGTAGAAGGGCTTGTGATTGAAGCATTGCCTGGTACCCAGTTCAAAGTGCGTATTGACAATGGGCATGAAGTTCTGGCTTACCTATCTGGGAAAATGCGCAAGTATTATATTCGCATCCTTCTGGGTGATCGTGTGCGGGTGGAAATGTCCCCTTACGACCTTACCAGAGGCCGGATTGTTTACCGTCACAAGAAATTCTCGGAAGTCCCTGAGCTAGAAGCCTGAAAACTTCCTGGAATTGTCCTCCAGGGTTTTGTTTGCTGTGCCTGCTTGACCTCTGGAATTTGAACAAAAACAGGTTTGTAACCTGTTGGTTCTCTGATTAGTAATCTAGTATCAAGTTGAAAACAGGACCGCATGATTGTGCGGTCCTGTTACTTTTAAGTTGGTCCTAAGACCTCTGGAATTTGAGATATATAGCGTTAATATGAAGAGAGTACTCTCATATAATTCGCTCTCTCAAACACATCGGGTTGTCCAACCGCTTTCTGGCTCATGCTGCCTTTCATTTGCTGGACCGATTCGTACTCGCGTTCTTCCATCCATTCCTTCATGCCAGCCAGGATCTTTGTTGCCGTGCCAGGGCCGCCTTGCAGGAATGCAGATGCGACTGTGGCAACACTGGCGCCAGCCATCACTGCTTTGATCAGGTCTGCGGAGGTGTGTACACCACTAGTCAGCGCAAAATCGATATTGACTCTACCATAGAGGATAGCAATCCAGCGCAGCGGCAGGCGCATCTCATCCGATGTACTCAATACCAGGTGCGGGACGACTTCCAATTCGTCCAGGTCAAAATCCGGCTGGTAGAAACGGTTGAATAACACCAACCCATTGGCACCCGCCTTCGCCAGTTTGCTGGCAAAATTGGGCAGCGCGGTAAAGAAGGGGCTGAGTTTTACCGCCATGGGGATTTTGATGGAGCGGCGCACATCCCTTACCAGGGTGATATAGCGTTCTTCTAAAGCGGAACTGGTTAGATCTGCATCTGTCGCCAGGTAATACAGGTTAAGTTCCAGGGCATCGGCGCCAGCTTGCTCAATTTTCTGGGCGTATTCTATCCAGCCGCCGGTGGTAAAGCCGTTGAGGCTACCGATCACAGGAATGCTTACGGCTTGCTTTACCTTTTGCAAGTGCTCCAGGTAGGATTCTGGTCCGATACTGTACTGCCCGTAATCCGGCAGATAGGACAGCGCTTCTGCAAAGGATTCGCTGCCGCGCATCAGGTCTTCGTGCAGCTTCAAGCTTTCGTTGATAATTTGTTCCTCAAATAAGGAATACAAGACTACCGCCGAGACGCCTGCTTCTTCCAGTTCTTTGACGCTATCCACCTTCTTGGTTAAAGGTGAAGATGAGGCAACCAGCGGGTTCTTCAGGTTCAATCCCAAGTAATTTGTCGATAGGTTTGTCATGTCTGTGATCCTCTTTACTTTTCTTCGCTTTTCTCGTCACCTTTTTCGTCGGTAACCGGTTCGGTGTAGTGCATGGCAGCCATCTGGCGGTACAGATCCCACCGGCCGCGTACATCATTCTGAGCTTGCTTCATCAGCATTTCGGCGCGTGTCTCGTCTGTCTGTGTCAGCATGCGATAGCGAGATTCGTTGTAAGCATACTGGCTTACAGGGACAGTTGGTTCTTTCGAGTCAATCGAAAGTGGATTCTGGCCCTGGGCAATCAGGGCTGGGTTGAAACGATAGAGCGGCCAAATACCAGATTGCACGGCCAGCTTTTGCTGGTCCAGACCTTTACGCAGATCGTAACCATGCTGGATGCAGTGACTGTAGGCGATGATCAGTGATGGGCCATCGTAAGCATCCGCTTCGAGGAATGCATTCAGGGTTTGCTGGTCGCTGGCGCCCATGGCGATCTTGGCAACATACACATAACCGTAAGCCATGGCGATCATGCCCAAATCTTTTTTGGGAATACCCTTGCCGTTGGCGGCGAATTTTGCCACAGCCGCGCGCGGGGTGGATTTGGATGCCTGTCCGCCGGTGTTGGAATAGACTTCAGTATCCAAAACCAACACATTGACATTGCGACCCGAAGCCAGCACGTGATCCAGACCGCCATAGCCGATATCATATGCCCAACCATCGCCGCCGATGATCCATACGCTCTTGCGTGCTAGAACATCTGCCAGGCTGAGTAAGTTTTGCGCCCGAGCATCCGCCATCGGTTGCAGCTTCCCCTTAAGGAGCTCTACCCGCTCTCTTTGGGCATTGATCCCGGCTTCGGTGCTTTGATCTGCCTCCAGGATGTCGGTAACCAGGGTTTCGCCAATTTCTCCGGCCAATTGATGAAGCAGTTCGCGGGCAAATTCCTGCTGTTTATCCAGGGTGAGGCGCATGCCGAGACCAAATTCCGCATTGTCTTCAAACAATGAGTTTGACCAGGCGGGACCGCGGCCGTGTTCGTTTTTCGTCCAGGGGGTTGTCGGCAGGTTGGCGCCGTAGATGGATGAACATCCAGTGGCGTTTGCAACCAGGATACGATCTCCAAACAACTGGCTCAGCAATTTTAGATACGGAGTCTCGCCACAACCGGAACAAGCGCCAGAAAATTCGAAAAGTGGGCGCAGTAGTTGGGAATTCTTAACCGTGCGCAGGCTGAATTGTGTGCGGTCGGCTTCTGGGATAGAAAGGAAATATTCCCAATTGGCGTTTTCACGTTCGCGAATGGGGGGTTGTGCCTCCATGTTGATCGCTTTGCGCCCAACCTGGGTCTTGTCCTTTGCCGGGCAGACTTCAATGCACAAACCACACCCGGTGCAGTCTTCGGGAGAGACAGCCAGGGTGTATTTCATACCTGGGAATTCTTTCCAGCGAGCTTCGGTTGAAAGCCAACTGGCTGGTGCGTTTTCAAGCAGTTCGGCTGAGTATACTTTCTCGCGGATCACTGCATGCGGGCAGACAAACGAACACTTGCCGCACTGGATACAAATATTGGGGTCCCACACCGGGATTTCCAGGGTGATATTACGTTTTTCCCACATTGTGGTACCGGTGGGATAGGTGCCATCGATCGGTAAAGCGCTGACCGGCAGGCTGTCGCCATCGCCAGCGATGATCTTTCCCAGCACTTCTTTTACAAATTCAGGGGCAGCATGTGGAACAGCAGGGCGGCGGGTGATTTCGCTGGTGAGTTTCTCAGGCACTGTGACTTCGTGGAGATTTTCGAGGGTCTGATCCACTGCTTCGAAGTTTCGCTTGACAACAGCCTCACCGCGTTTGCTGTAAGTCTTTTCGATTGCGCGCTTGATTTCTTTGATCGCCTGCTCACGCGGCAGTACACCGCTGATGGCGAAGAAGCAAGTCTGCATGATCGTGTTAATTCGCACGCCCATGCCGGTCTTCCCGGCAACTTCGTAGGCATCAATAACAAAGAAGCGTAATTTTTTGTCCAGGATTGATTTCTGTGTTTCAATAGGCAGCTTGTCCCAGACTTCATCCGGACCGTACAGGCTGTTAAGAAGGAAAACAGCTCCGGGGGCAGCATACTTTAGCACATCGAACCGCTCCAGGAATGAGAACTGGTGGCAAGCTACGAAGTTGGCCTGTCCAATCAGGTACGGCGCGCGCACCGGGTTGGGTCCAAAGCGTAAATGCGATGTGGTTACCGAGCCGGATTTCTTGGAGTCATAAACGAAGTAACCCTGGGCGTAATTATCGGTCTCTTCACCGATGATCTTGATTGAGTTCTTGTTTGCGCCAACGGTTCCGTCAGAACCAAGACCCCAGAAGACACAACGAACGGTTTCAGGCATTTCGATAAAGAAAGCCGGGTCATATTTCAGGCTGGTGTGTGTGACATCGTCGAGGATACCGATGGTGAAGGAGTTCTTTGGCTCATCCTTCAATAGTTCGTCAAATACCCCTTTGACCATAGCGGGGGTGAATTCCTTTGAAGATAGACCATAACGACCACCCACAACCTGGATTTGGTTGTATTTGTCTCCACTCACTTTCAACGCGGATGCTACATCCAGGAAAAGTGGCTCGCCAGATGCGCCGGGTTCTTTGGTGCGGTCGAGCACTGCGATCTTCTTAACAGTGGTTGGCAGGGCTGCCAAAAGATGTTTAATTGAGAAAGGCCGGTAGAGACGTACTTTAATCACACCGACTTTTTCACCGCGACTCGCCAGGAACTTGGCAGTTTCTGCAGCAGTCTCTGCCCCTGAACCCATGAGTACCAGCACTCTTTCTGCGTCTGCTGCACCTTCATAATCAAAGAGGTGGTAATGACGACCAACAAGTGCAGCAAATTTGTCCATCACCTTCTGAACAATCTCTGGGCAGGCTGCATAAAATGGGTTGACAGTCTCGCGAGCCTGGAAGAAAACATCCGGGTTCTGTGCGGTACCGCGCAGAACAGGGCGTTCAGGGTTGAGGCGGCGTGCCCTGTGGGCTTGTACCAGTTTGTCATCAATCATGGCGCGAATGTCATCGTCGGTCAATTGTTCAATCTTGCTGACTTCAGATGAAGTACGAAAGCCGTCAAAGAAGTGAACAAAAGGCACCCTGGCAGCCAGGGTTGATGCATGTGCAATCAGCGCCAGGTCCTGGGCCTCCTGTACGGAATTTGCGGCCAACAGAACAAAGCCAGTCGAGCGCACTGCCATGACGTCCGAATGATCGCCAAAGATTGACAATGCCTGGGCGGCTACAGAGCGGGCGGCCACATGAAAAACAGTCGATGTCAATTCGCCAGCGATTTTGAACATATTAGGGATCATCAAAAGCAAACCTTGTGATGCCGTAAAGGTTGTGGAGAGAGCGCCTGCCTGCAATGCGCCATGGACCGCGCCTGCTGCACCACCTTCAGATTGCATTTCAATCACAAGGGGAACCGTACCCCAGATGTTTTCCTTGGTCTTTGCAGACCACTCGTCAGCTAGCTCTCCCATCGATGTCGATGGTGTGATCGGATAGATGGCGATCACTTCACTTAGCTTGTGGGCAATTGTTGCGGTAGCTTCATTCCCATCAAGAGTAATCATTTTTCTTTTCATTTTTTCTAGTTCTCCCAATTAAACATGATATACGCAATCGTTTGAGATGAGTATCTTGGATGTGTATTTAAAAAATTCCGCCTTCAAACCTACAGTTTAAACCGAAAATTCAGGGGGGCATAGTAATATAAGGCATAGAAAATACCTGTGACCTGTCACATTATAATCTTATTTGTGGTCCGCGCCTGAAAATTGTTTTAGGCAACAAGAAGCATGCAGATCAAGTTGCGTCTGCAGTTTGCTAGAATTCACCAGATTTTGGATGTATGCTATACTGTGGCGATGGATTCAACCTTTCAGACTTGGAAAAAATGGGCCAAATCCTTAAAGCGCTGGGGAATGACGGATTGGATCGTAACTTTGCTGAAAGAAGCTAAACCTTTGCATTTTCTTGGATCCCAGGCTATCCATATCAGCACTCCGGTTTTGGCATTATTCTTCGAGAAAGATCAAATCCTGGCTGTTTCCAATGTGCTTGAAGATCCGGAACAAACCAAAGCTTTTTCCAGCTTTTTAGTCGAGTTTGAGAAGAAAAATGATGACTGAATGGTTTGCCGTAGGTTTTATAGTCCTTTTTATGCTTCTGTTGATCTTGAATAAGAGCAAAGATCATTCGCAGACGGGTAAGGGTCTGCGAGAAATCTCTGCCTTTCGCAGGATAAGAAAAGCGATTGCCCTGGCGGTTGAATCGGGCGGAAAAATCCACCTGGCTGCCGGGACCAGCAGCCTGACCGATATGCGTGCTGGCGTCGCTTTCGCCAGCCTGGGTGTATTGCGCAAGGTTATTCGGATGGCGGCGTTTGAAGACCAAGCGGTGATTTCTTCCAGCGGCGAGCCAGTCTTACATATGCTGATGCAAGTAACGGCACAAAGCGAAATTCTATCTATCAAAGAAGAAGCTCTCTTGCTTCCAGAAGCAAACATCCTATGCGGGGTTACCCCGGCGGCTTATGTGGCGGGCGCTTTCCCCTTGTTTTCAGATCCATCTGTCTCAGCGCATATTATTACAGGCAGCCTTGGCCCAGAAGTCGGATTGCTAGTCGACACGGCACATACCGGGCAGAAACCTGTTATTGCGGGGAGCGATAACCTTTCTGCACAGTCAGTTCTGTGGGCAGCTACAAAGGATTCTTTGCTGGGAGAAGAGCTTTTTTCTGGCAGCGCATATCTGCAACCGTCTGATTGGGAGACGGCTTGCCTGAAGACGCAGGATATTATGCGCTGGGTGCTGGTGATTTTTCTGATTGTCAGTGTTTTTCTAAAAGTCACAGGGGTATTGTGAAACCAGCATTGTATAGAAGTGTTCTGACGGCAATCGCATTTTGCACAGGGTTTGTTGTGCTGGCTGGATATTTTTATCATTCAGGTCCACTGCTCGTGCTGAGAAATACGCTGTTGAATTGGGGTCTGATCTTTGCTGGTGTTGCTTTGCTGGTTGGGGTGGCTAACCTGGCGCAAGTGCACTGGCTTCGTGTTAAAGACCGCCGTCGTGATTGGGGTTACAGTGGGATTTTGCTTTTCTCACTTTTTCTGACATTGGCAGTTGCCGTTTATTACGGTCCGACCGCCCAAGCCTCAATGTGGTTATATACCACTTTTCAAGTGCCTTTAGAAACCAGCATGTTTGCTTTGTTGTGCATCTTGCTGATCTACGCCCTCATCCGGTTACTTTCTCGGAAATTTGAACCTCACACAACCCTTTTTATTGCCACTGTGTTCCTGGTAATTTTAGGAACCATTTCGCTACCCGGATCCGGTTTTTCCACAATGCGCGAAATTCGCAACTGGGTTGCGCAGGTATGGGCTGGCGCTGGCGCGCGCGGGGTTCTTCTGGGAGTGGCATTGGGAACGTTGGCAGCGGGTATTCGTGTTCTGGTGGGCATGGATCGCCCGTACAACGATTAATGATGAAAACGAGCACTTTTCGGACCGCCCGTTATGAAAACATCTTGCGCCTGGCGATTGCTTTAGTGTTTGCCTTGGTGTTGATTGTAGCAATGATTGCATCCCCTGCCCAAATGGGGACCCCGACCATCGATCGCTTCCCCGAAGCTTCTGCTGCATTCCGAACATTGCAGACCATCTCCCCAGGACAGCCGGTTTTATTTGTTGCCGATTACCAGGCTGGCGGCTCAGGAGAGATGGATGTTATTGCAGGAGCAGCCCTACAGCATCTAGTCCAGCGCCATGCCAGGTTGTTATTTGTTTCCACCAACATTAACGGCCCCATGCAAGCCGAGCGTTTAATGCAAAAAGCAAACCAACTTGGTGCTCAAGAATACCATCCATTTGTGGATTATGCCAATCTGGGGTTTATTCCGGGTGGGCTGGGCGGCATCCTGGCATTTATTCAAAACCCTCGTTACACTCTTCCGCTTTCATCTGATGGACACGATATTTGGCATCAACCGGCTTTTGCGGATTTCAACGAGATTACGGATGTCTCGGTTATCTTGATTGCGACGGAAAATATTGATACAGCCAGGGTGTGGATCGAGCAATTAAAATCTGCTGGCATCAATATTCCGTTAATCGTCACCGGCAGCGCTCAACTTGAGCCAGTGATGATGGCTTATTATGAGGCTATCCCGAAACAAATCGATGGACTGGTGTGCGGCTGGGCTGCAGCTGCAGCGTACACTAAGGCTACGGGAAATTCTTCCATCCTGTTCACTTATTGGGCGCCATTTAGTTATGCAGGATTGCTGGCTATTATTTTAGTCCTGGTGGGTTGGGGTGTCAGTCTTATTGCTCGAACCTGGATTGAAAGCAAACCTGCTGGAGAGATCATAGAAGAGGAAAATCTATGAACAACCCTCTTTCAGCATGGCCGGATATCAGTTCCGCAGTGATCAGTTTTCTCCTGACAATCGGTGTCCTGAGTTACCTCTTCGGTGATAACATTCTTTTCAAGATTTGTATGCACATCCTGGTTGGGGTGTCATCGGGTTTCGCGTTTGCGGTCATCTTGCATAGTGTTATTTGGCCGCAACTCATCCTGCCGTTTTGGGTGGGTAATCTCAGCCAAAGTATTCTTGCGCTTGTAGCTATTGCCTTTAGCTTTTTATTGATCGCAAGAACATCTCATCGATTTTTATGGATGGGAGTGCCGGTTTTGGCATTCCTGGCTGGGATCGGCGCGGCGGCTGCCGTGGGAGGCTCAGTACTGGGTACAATTGTGCCGCTAACACTAGGTTCGATAAATCAAATTTCCCCACCGGCAGCGTCTGATGTTGAGGGCGGTTCGGCACAAGTGTTTATCAACGGCTTGATTTTCTTGACTGGCTCGATCTCAACCCTGGTTTATTTTCATTTTGGCACTAAAAGAGTTAACGGCCAGGGTTTAGAGAGGGCTTATTGGATAGAATGGATTGCAAAGGTGGGCCGGTTTTTTATTACATTGGCTTTTGGCGCTTTGTTCGCCGGGGTGTTTCTGGCTTCCCTGTCTGCATTTGTTGAACGGCTCACATTTTTGGTTAATACGATGAACTTATTTTTACATTGATAAAACTATGACAAATTCCAATTCCGATTTTGGTTCTTTTCTTGTAATTGACGTGGGTTCAGTGTCTACCCGGGCGATATTATTTGACATTGTGGATGACAGGTACCGCTACCTGGCCAGTGGTGAAAGTCCGACAACATTAAGCGAGCCGTTCTTTAACATTAAGAAAGGTATCGAAAATGCTCTGGAACGCTTGCAAGATATTTGCGGGCGCAATCTGGTGGGATTGGATGGACAGTTGATCATCCCAGGCCAGAAGGACGGCAGCGGTGTAGATACATTTACGGCGGTAATATCTGCTGGAGCACCTTTGAATATCGTAGCGATTGGTTTGCATGAAGAGATATCCATGCAGAGTGCGCTCTCACTGGCAGAGACTGTCAGCACAAAGGTTTGTGGTTTAATCAATCTCAATGATCGGAAGAATCCTGAAGCACGCATCAACATGATTATTGATGCCAGGCCCGATTTGGTGATTGCTGCTGGAGGACTGGAAAAAGGCGCAAATGAAGCAGTAAATGGATTATTAGAAGCGGTTGGCCTGGCATGTAAACTCTTGCCGAAAAATGAACGACCTGAAATACTGTTTGTTGGGAACCAAGAGATATGGAAAGGACTGCATGCAGGACTTCAAGAGGTCGCTACCATTCATAATGCACCCAACATACGTCCAGAATTAGATGTCGAACTGATTGAGCCTGCGCAAGATCTTTTAGCAGAAATTGCAATCCGCACCAAGGGCAAAAGAATTCCCGGTGTAGCTGAGCTAAACTCATGGGCTGAAAGAGGACTATTGCCGGCTTCTACCGCTTTTGGACAAGTAATTAAGTTCTTGAGTGAGTCACATCCTTCACAAAAAGGGGTCTTGGGTGTTGATCTGGGGGCTTCCTCCATCACAATATCTGCTGCTTTTGGTGGAAAATTGACACACGGTGTGTATCCGCAATTTGGTCTATCAGGAGATTTGTCGGAGATGCTTGGAAGAGTGGATTTTCAGGATATCAGCCGCTGGTTGATTTATGATATCCCTGACCGGCAGGTGCATGAATACCTGGTGAGGAAGGCGATTTATCCTGGTGCGATACCTGTTACCCCGGAAGAACTTGACCTGGAAGGGGCGATTGCTCGGCAGGCGATGCGAAATGCACTCCAGATGGTTTCCAGACATTGGCCAAAGAGTGCTCATTTTTCTCGCGAGGATCTATTGCCCTGGGTAGAGCCAATTCTTGCTTCGGGTAGTATATTCTCCAAATCCACGAGTGCAGCCCAGAGCGCGTTACTGATGCTGGATGGTTTACAACCAACGGGGGTGACAACTCTGGTAGTGGATCAAAATCAGATCACACCAGCAATTGGCGCTGCAGCAGGGATTATCCCCACATTGGCGATTCAACTGATGGATACGTCATCCTTCACCCATCTGGCCACTGTGATCACACCCGTGGGGACAGCACAACCTGGCACTCCTGTGCTGCGTTTAAAAATCATATCAGATGGTGGGCGTGAAAATGGATGTGAAGTGAGACAGGGAGCCTTGGAAGTTTTGCCTTTGCCCTCAGGGAAGGGAGCGCAGATTCAATTACAGCCCCTTCAGAAGTTTGATGTGGGGATGGGCGCTCCAGGCTTGGGAGGAAGCCTAAGAGCGAGTGGAGGGCATTTGGGTTTGATTATTGATGCTCGCGGTCGACCGTTAGCATATCCGCAGGAAAAAAGTCGCAGGAGAGAACTAGTAAAAAAGTGGCTTTGGACTTTAGGAGGGCATTGATATGTTAGCCCCATTGACCAATATCCTTCCGCAAACCCTGATCCGGCGTGAGAGAATTCTTCCTGCGCCAGGAAAGATCCTTGTTCGTAAAGGTCAATTGGTAAATGCTTCAGAAGTAATCGGTGAAAGCAGTGGAAAACCGGTGTTTTCGTTGATCCAGGTAGCGCGCATTTTAAAAATTCCTGCAGATCAAGTGGAAAAATATCTCCAATGCTGGATTGGGACAGAACTTGCCCCCGGAGATGTGATTGCCGGACCTGTCGGTATAACAAGAAGGGTGATACGCGCCACCCACAGGGGAAATGTAGTTTATTCATCAGATGGGCAGGTAATTATTGACTTGGAAAGCCCCCCTCTGCAAGTAAAAGCCGGTATGGCTGGAGAGATCACCGGGTTTATTGCTGATTATGGGGTTGTAATTGAGACTGCGGGGGCATTGATCCAGGGTGTGTGGGGAAATGATCAAGTTGCTCAAAGTAAGCTTCACGTATTGGCGAATTCTCCTGAGCATGAGCTGGTTGGCGGTGAGTTAAAAGACGAGCTGCGCGGGAAGATACTCCTGGCTGGACATTGCGAGCAAGCGCAAGCTCTGGAAAGAGCGGCACAATTACCGATCCAAGGGCTGATCCTGGCCAGCATTTCCGTATCATTGGCTGTCCGGGCTGCACAGCTTCCATTTCCGCTTCTTCTCCTCGAGGGTTTTGGAAAATACCCAATGAACCCCAGTGCTTATGAAATCCTGGTGGCATTTGATCATCAGGACATCTGCTTAAATGCAGAGATGCCAAAGGAACACTCAGCGCAGCGTCCTGAAGTCACAATTCCAATACCTGCGATTCAAAGGTTAAGCGAAGCGCCCAGGTCAGGGTGCCTGGCGCCAAACAAAATTGTGCGTGTGTTGTGCGGCCGGCATGCACGCAAAACAGGCGTTTTGCAGCAGATTATTGGAGTGCATCCAATGGCAAACGGTGTTCGCGCACGCTCTGCAGAGATCCTGTTAGATAGCGGTGAAAAGGTGATCCTTCCCCTGGCGAACCTGGAGCTGCTGGTGTTATCTCATTAAATCTCGAGTTAAAGTAGGGTTTTTCGTGCCTGGTTTTTAGCTCAGGAATTGCTGGCTGCGATTTTTTCGCCGTACTCAAGCAGGGCCTGCACCATCTCAGGGCTGCGACCTTCGGCGTACACTCTTAAGACAGGCTCTGTACCGGATGGGCGTATCAATAACCACGAGTCATCCGCGAGGATATATTTCACGCCGTCCTTGGTTGATGTTTCTGTGACGCTCTCCCCACCCAGTGCAGCCGGCGAATTCTCCAACAGGCGTTTAGACATTTGAGTTTTGGATACGGGATGGTTTAGACGCATATCTTTGCGTTCGTAATATGCCGGACCGGCGCGCTTCAGCAGCTTCTCAACAAGCTGATAAAGTGACCCGCCAGACCTGGCTACCATTTCAACGATCAGAAGGCCCATCAAAACCCCATCACCTTCAGGGATGTGGCCGCGGAAGGATATCCCGCCGGATTCTTCTCCGCCGATAAGGATGTCCTCTTTAAGCATGTACTCTGCAATGTGATTAAAACCGACCGGCGTCTCATACACCGGGATGTTGTACTCTGCTGCCAGGCGGTCAATCATCCTGGTTGTGGATACAGTGCGGACAACTGGTCCTCGCCAGCCTTTTTCTTCGACGAGGTGCTGCAGGGCTAGAGCCATGATTTTGTGCGGGTCGACAAAATTACATCTTTCATCCATCGCTCCAATACGGTCTGCATCGCCATCGGTCGCCAGCCCAAAGTTGCCCATATGTGTGCTGATAGCACCGGCAAGCGCGCCTAAATGCTGAGCGATTGGTTCTGGATGTACGCCGCCAAAACCGGGGTTCATCTCACCGCGAATTTCTTGCACCTCGCACCCTGTGCCCTGTAAAATACCTTTGATCGCCCCTCTTCCCGATCCGTACATTGAATCGACTACTATCCTTTGTGGATTTTCTGCGATCACATCGAAGTCAATCACATTGCGCAATTGGTTATAGTAAGAAGGGATGGGGTTGAATTTTTGGATCAACCCCAGGCTGCGAGCCTGGTCATAATCCATCAAGTTAGGGCCTCGGCCGCGAACCTCGTTATCATTCAGGTAGACTTCGACCCGGCGGCATTGTTCGCTGGTGGCTGAACCCCCGTACGCAGCTTTTAGCTTGACGCCGTTGTAACGCGGCGCATTGTGTGATGCTGTGATCATGACACCACCAATTGCGCCGTATTGCTTTACCGCACATGAGATGGCTGGGGTGGGAGCGTCCGCCTGGGCAAGGTAAACAGTGTATCCATTGGCAGCCAGGACTCTGGCTACCTCATTGGCGTATCGATCGGAGAGAAAACGAGTGTCAAAACCGACAACCATGCGCTGACTATCGGTCGCGGTGCTAAGTGGGTAACCATTGTTCCAGGTGTCTGAATGGATCGCATCTGCAATCGCCTGGGAAACCAGGCGAAGATTGGTAAATGTAAATGTATCTGAGATAACGGCACGCCATCCATCGGTACCGAAGTGTATAGGCATGAATTTCCTCCATTCGAAATTTATAGCGAAGCGATTCTAACATCAAACTTGCCAGATTCACCCATTCTTTACAAATCCATCTCGCCAATCGATTGTGTTTGAGTTAGAATTTTAATATGGATGAAAACAAGAGTTATCTCGCTGCGTTTTTATCAAATTACCTGCTTTTCTCTGAATTTGATGACGATTTATTTGAGTATTTGATCAACTCAGCCAAGATCAGGGTCTTGAAACCGGGGGAAATACTCTACACCGAGGCGGAAGAGAACCAGGAATTCTATATCCTTTGGTCAGGTAAAATGCACTGGTTCCGCAGCGGGAATCGAAGCAGGGAACTGGCGACCTATATCATTGGGGATTATTTTGGAGAAGACTGGCTGGTTTCTGCTGCCCGTATGGGTGCTGTAGAAGCTTTGGAAACGACCAGGGTGGTTGTTATTGAACGCGCCGTGATGGAAGAATTATTTTCCCAGATGCCCAGGCTCAAGAAGCTCCTTGTCATTTCAGCCCGCAGCCGCCGGTTGGCATACAACAAGCATCTACAATGGTTGGGAGAAAACGAGGCATTGTATTTTATTGCCCGCAAGCATTCCTTTTTTCTGTATCTAAATTTGATTATCCCGGCCCTTATCTTGCTCCTGAGTATCCCTTTCTGGTTGCAGCCATTAGTAAGTATGCAATTATTTCAAAGTAATTACTGGTTTCCGGGCTGTCTCAGCATATTGGCTTTGTTGTGGGGCATTTGGGTATTGGTGGATTGGGGGAATGACTATTATATTGTCACAAGCCAGCGGGTAACGTGGTCGGAGAAGATTATTGCCATCTATGATAGCCGCCAGGAAGCGCCGCTTAACACAATCTTGACCACAAATAAAATCTCAAACCAGACTTTGCGCTTGTTTATTGATTACGCAACAGTGGTGGTAAAAACCTATACTGGCAGTATTATTATGCGCTGGTCGCAATACCCGGATGAAATGATCGTCTTCATCAATGGATTTAAATCTCGTGCGCGTGCCATTGCTCGCCAGGAAGACAATAAGGTCATGGAGGAAATCATCCGCAAACGCTTGCGGTCTGAGAGTACGGTGCAAGAAAGCATTCGACCCAGACGCACCAGCGCGGCGGGGAAGTATGAGGATAAATCATTTACACACTGGCTGCGCAATGCGCTCAAACTGCGCTTTACTGAAGGCGATTCCATAACGTACCGCAAACACTGGTTTATCTTGATAAGAAAGACTTTCCTACCCCTGGCGGTCAACCTGGGTGTGATCGCATTAGCGATCCTTCTGTGGCAAAACCAGATATTTCAAGGTCTGAATGCATTTCTCTTCTGGATCTTTATCCAGGTATTTACAGGATTCTGGTTGCTTTATCAATATCTTGACTGGCACAATGATATCTATATCCTTACCCTGGATAAGGTCCTGGATATTGAACGCAAGCCTTTTACCCGGGAAGACAAGAAAGAAGCCTCCTTGGAAAACATTCTCAGCCTGGAGAATTCGCGCGTGGGGATATTGAGCCTGTTATTAAATTTTGGCACCGTAACGATTAATGTAGGGATAGAAAAATTGACCTTTGATTATGTTTTCAATCCAGTTCAGGTACAATATGAGGTCTCGGACAGGATGTATGCACTTCGCAGGCGAAAGCAGGAAGAGAAAGATGCTTTAGACCACGAGCGATTTGCAGATTGGCTGATGATTTATCACCAACAAGCGGGCAAGCCAACACAAGACAATGAATATTTAAGTGATGACGATATTTCAGGGTAAAATAGGCAGATAAGATTTTTTTGAGGTGAGTAAGGTATGTCAGTATTAGATATTGTTACGATTCCCGAGCCTGTATTGCGACGAAAAGCAAGAAAAGTTTCGGATTTTGGACCAGAGCTCCAAACATTGGTGGATGATATGATCACAACCATGCGCGAGGCGCCGGGCGTTGGTCTGGCAGCCCCACAGGTGAATGTGCCTTTACGCGTGGTTGTGGTTGAATATAAAGAAGACGAAGATGAAGAAGCGCCAGCCAAACTCTACAGCGTGATTAATCCAGAGATTACCCGGATGTCAACAGAAACGGAAATGGGTGTAGAAGGGTGTCTTTCGGTTCCCGATTTTATTGGAGAAGTTGTTAGTCCCCTTCAGGTGACGATAAAAGGTCAAAGCAGGCGCGGTCAGCCCTTACGAATCAAGGCGGAAGGCTGGCTTGCGCGCATCTTCCAGCATGAAATCGATCATTTGGACGGGATCTTGTTCACAGATCGAGCAGAGCGTATCTGGAAACCGGAAACGGAAGAAGAAAAAGCCATCGCAGCTGATTGATCTGCTGCTTGTATGGTAATTATCTACCTGGACCTGGATGCAGATCACACATCTTTCCCTGACTAATTTTCGAAATTTTGCCCGCCTGGATATCGATATTCCAGGCGGGTCAGTGTTGTTGGTAGGGGGAAATGCACAGGGTAAGACAAGCTTGCTGGAAGCGATCTACTACCTGGCAACCTTTGTCTCCTTCCATGCATCCAATGAAAGACAATTAATCAATTTCGGTGCCAGCCAAGAAACCCTGGCGGTAACCAGGATCGTAGGCGAGTTTACCACCACTTCTGACCGCAGCCCTAATGGAGTGAACCAGAGATCACCAGTCAAACACCGCCTTGAAGTCCGTTTGATCCAGGAGACGAATGGTTATGGTTCACAACCACGCTTGCGCAAGGAAATCATACTGGATGGAGTTAAGAACAAAATTGGGGATGTCATCGGAGCATTTAACGCAGTGTTGTTTCTACCACAAATGATGCGTGTGGTCGAAGGCTCACCAGAGGAGAGGCGGAGATACCTTAATCTGGCCATGGTGCAAACCTTACCGGATTATGCCAACAGCCTTGCAGATTATAGCCGTGTATTGACCCAGAGAAATGCTTTGTTAAAACAGCTCAATGAAAGAGGCGGTGATCCGGGGTTGTTGAACTATTGGGATCAACAACTGGCGGAATACGGAGCCAGGGTAATTTATGGGCGGATACACACCATCCTGGAACTGGAAAAGTATGCTTCTAGAGCACATAACGAGTTGACACACGGGCATGAGATCCTGCGCTTAGTCTACGAACC
>CAZTMX010000034.1:0-7099 GCA_964614855.1 uncultured Anaerolineaceae bacterium
ATGTGAGGTGACCGACATCGGTAATGTTCATCACGTGCTTGATGCGGTAACCGTTAAATTCCAATACCCTGCGCAAAATGTCTTCGAAAATGTATGTGCGCAAGTTGCCGATGTGGGCATAGTCGTAAACCGTTGGACCGCAGGCATACACGCCCACTTCGGGTGGGTGGAGCGGCTGGAATTCACGGATGCTGCGGGTGTAAGTATCGTAAAGTTTTAAATTCATTCTGGCATTCCTGTTCAAATTGAAATGATTACTCGTTGTGGTCTTTGATGCGCCGGATTTGTGTGCCCAGTCCGATCAGGATGACAAAGACCATCAGGATCGTGATCAACACCATCAGGTTCATCCTGCCCGGCTCGGGTGGGGGCGGGATGACCGGCGGTGTCTGTGTAGGTTTGGGGGTAGGGGTGTTGCGCGGGCGCGGGGTGCGGGTAACGCCGGGTTGAGCTGCGCCGCGCTGCGTGGGTGTGGCAGTAGGTGCAATCTGCTCCACTGCTGGCGTTGGTTGAGGTGATAATTTTAGGTCGTAATAAACAACACTGAAAATTCCCGCAGCCACCAGGGCAGCCAGCAGGAGATAAAGTGGATGGATTTTCATGCAAAATTTCCCTTTGTGGGAAAGTATACCAAGGACTGTGGCGATTGTGGGGGAAGTCTTGAGGCGTCTTTAGGAATTCCTGCGCAAGATGTGCGTGACAATGGTCGCGCCGCTGCCGCCGATATTCTGCGCCATGCCAATACGGGCGTCCTTTACCTGGGTTTCCCCGGCCTGGCCGCGTAATTGCTGCACCACTTCCACCACCTGGTACATGCCCGTAGCGCCAACGGGATGGCCGCGCGCCTTCAACCCGCCGCGTGTGGCGACGGGGATGCGCCCGGTCGGGGTAATTTCACCATCTAACGCCAACCGGGGTCCCTGGCCGCGCTCTGCAAAACCACAGGCTTCCAGCGAAAGAGCTGCCATGATCGAAAAAGCATCATGCAGCTCAAAAAGATCGATATCCGCGGGGGTGACGCCCGCCTGGGCATATGCCGTATGTGCGCTCTTTTCGGCGGCTGCCAACCAGGTGGGGTTGCGGCGGGAATGGACTGCCAGGGTATCCGTAGCGGAAGCCGAGGCAGCGATGGTGATCAATGGTCCCCTCCAACCCGCGCTGCGCAATCGCTCTACCGGCACAATCACCACCGCTGCAGCGCCGTCCCCGATGGGCGAGGCATCGAGCAGGTTGATGGGCGCGGCAATCATGCGCGCTCTCTGGTATTCTTTCTCGCTGATCGGCTCCTGCAGGCGGGCGAAGGGGTTGTGAGCTGCATTGGCATGGGCGTTGATCGAAAACGGCGCAAAATCGGTGTGTTTCCAGCCGTATTCGTATAGATATCTCTGCATCACCAGGGCATTGATGGCGACAAAGGAAAGACCGTGGATGATCTCGTAATCGGCATCGGCAGCCGTCGCCAGGGCGGTGGTGGTCTCCGAGCCCTTGGTCTCGGTCATCTTCTCTACACCCAGGGCAATGGCGCTGTCCATCTCGCCGCTGCCCACCGCCATGATCGCCGTGCGCAGGGCGGAAGCGCCAGAACCGCAGGCTGCCTCGATCTTGAAGGCTTCGATGCCTTGCATTCCCACCCAATCGCTAACCAGCGCACCCAGGTGTTCCTGGCGCGAAAGCATCCCCGACATCATATTGCCGATAAACAGACCTTCGACCTTTTCCACCCCCGCATCCAACATGGCAGCAAAGACGGCTTCCCCGGCGATCTCGCGCAGCGATTGGTCCCAGTTTTCTGACACGGGCGTTTGCCCGATCCCAATGATGGCTAATTCACGCATACATATCCTTCTTGTCTTCGCCAGAAATGAGCAAAAACATTGAAATCCCTTCCAGGGTCCATTCTATGGCAACTCACTCTCAGAAACTATCCAGGTTGGAACACGCTGCCGGTAATTTGATAGAAAATGTTCCCTCTCCGTGTTCTCAGTGTCTCCGTGGTGAGAATTATGCACTTTCCCTTTTCAAAACTTACCAGGCGTAAGCCTCAGGCGCCTGACCACCAGGACCAGGCCAGATTTGCTCGAATTTTTGCCAATCCTCTTCTGACAAGGAAATCTCCAATGCGCGCAGGCTGCCGGTGAGCTGTTCTACGGTGCGCGGGCCGATAATGGGCGCAGTGACCTGCGGGTTTTTCAGCAGCCAGGCCAGGGCGATATCTGCCGGCTTTTCACCGTATTCGCGGCACAGCCCCTCGTACTGTTCCAATTTGGCACGCTGCTTTTCGATGATCTCCTGTTTTTCGGTGACGCGCCGGCCTTGGGCCAGTTTTTGCAGCGCCCCACCCAGTAAACCACCAGCCAGCGGGCTCCATGGGATTAGCCCCAGCCCGTACTCTTTGCAGGCTGGGATGACTTCCAGCTCGATCATACGGTCCTTCAGGTTATACAGGCTCTGCTCGCTCACCAGACCCATGAAATGCCGGGCGCGTGCGTCAGCCTGTGCCTGGGCGATGTGAAAACCGGCAAAGTTGCTGCTGCCCACGTAGAGCACTTTCCCCTGGCGCACCAGGGTCTCCATCGCCTGCCAGATCTCCTCCCAGGGCGTCTCGCGGTCGATGTGGTGCATCTGGTACAGGTCGATGTGATCGGTTTGTAAACGCCGCAAGCTATCTTCGCAGGCGCGCAGGATGTGATAGGCGGAAAGGCGGCTTTCGTTGGGCCGTTCCCCCATGCGCCCGTAGACCTTGGTCGCCAGCACGATTTGCTCGCGCCGCTTTCCACCCTGAGCCAGCCAGCGCCCGATGATCTTTTCGGTGATGCCTTCGCCCAGCTTGCGCCCGTAAACGTTGGCAGTGTCAAAGAAATTGATCCCCAACGCAAGCGATTCGTCCATAATGGCGAAGCTGTCTTCTTCGCTGGTGTAAGGGCCAAAATTCATCGTACCCAGGCAAAAACGGCTGACCTGTAATCCACTGCGGCCGAGATGAACTGTTTGCATGTTTTCCTCCTGATGCAAGGTAAAATAGGTTAGGAGAATTATTATGATAGTGACCACCTGGAATGTCAATGGTTTACGCGCAGTATTGAACAAAAAAGCCCTGGATTGGGTAAGCGAGATGAAACCGGATGTGCTGTGCATGCAGGAAATCAAAGTCAAGCCCGAACAAATCGGCGACGGCGACCTGGATGCGTTTAAGGAGTATCACAAAACCTGGCACCCGGCCGAACGCCCAGGCTACAGCGGAGTGGCAACCTGGGTGAAGAAGCCGGAAATGGAAATCAGTGCTGGATTGGGGCTGCCGGATTATGACCGAGAGGGGAGGGTGATCATCAGCCGCTGGCAGGATATCCACTTGTTCAATATCTATTTTCCCAACGGGCAGCGTGATCACGGGCGCCTGACCTTCAAGTTGAATTTTTACCAAGACTTGCTGGAAATTCTGGACCAATTGCATGCCTCGGGAAAGCAGGTGATCGTGTGCGGCGATTTCAACACCGCGCATAACGAAATTGACTTGAAAAACCCCAAGCAGAACGAAAAGACCTCGGGTTTTATGCCCGAAGAGCGCGCCTGGATCGACCGCTACCTGGAGCACGACCTGGTAGATGTATACCGCCAGCTTTACCCCGAGCGCGTGCAGTACACCTGGTGGACTTACATCTCAAACGCCAGGGCGCGCAACGTGGGCTGGCGGCTGGATTATTTCCTGGTGTCCAAATCGCTGGCGGAACAGGTGCAAGACGTGGTGATCCACGACGATATTATGGGATCGGATCACTGCCAGGTGAGCCTGATCCTGGGGTAGAGGAGATTTCTAAGAGGGGGATTGAGAAAAATTCAAAGAAAGAAATATTAACCACAGAGCCACTGAGAGCACTGAGAAGAGCTATTGTTCTTAGCGGCTTCGTATGCTTTGCCTCTTGGCGAGGTGTTTCTGCATTTCTTTGCGTATTGCCTTTGCTATGTAAAGGACGCCTATGCGAGAGGCCATCCTTAAATCATTAGCTTCTCCAACTCCCCCGGCTCGGTCACAGGTCTCTTACAGCTAAAATTCTCGCATACATACGCCGTGGGCAAATCGTTCAGCAGTGGGCGGTCATGTAGCAGGGCTGGGGCGTTGCCTGGCACCGGGAAAGGCGAGATCGCCAGCACCACCTGCGGTCGGAAACGCGACCAGACCACATCCACCAACGCCTGTGTGGCGGGATCATCTGGATCGCCCAGCACCGCCACTTCCTGCAGCGGGTGCAGGGCGTAATCCAGGGCACACAGCCAGCGGGCAAAGGCAGTGGGGTAACGAGAGAGGTAGGGCACCACGCTGCGCAGCGCTCGCTCAGCCAGGTCGCGCAGGCTGCCGTCGCCTGTGTATGCGCTCATCTCGAGCAAAGCCTGGACCGCCAGGGCGCTGCCGCTGGGTGTGGCGTTGTCCTGGATGTCCTTAGGGCGCAGCAGCAGCGGGTTGCTGTCGGCGCGGGTGTCGAAGAAACCGCCGTCTGGGTCGCTAAAATTGGCAACCATCTCCTGCACCAGCGCCTGGGCTGAGTTAAACCAGTAAGGGTCGGGGTCCGATTGGTATAAAGCCAGTAAAGCCAGGATCAAGGCGACGTGGTCTTCCAGGTAGGCATCGTGCTGCGCCGAGCCGTTGCGCCAGGAGCGCAGCAAGCGCCCGTGCGGGTTGAGCTCAGCGAGCAGAAAATCCGCGTTGCGGCGGGCAATCTGCAGGTAATTTTCTCGCTTGAGGTAGCGAGCAGCTTCGGCGAAAGCGATCAACGCCAGGGCGTTCCAGGCGGTCAGCACTTTGTCATCGGTTGCAGGGCGAATGCGGCGATCGCGGACGGCTCGCAAACGCCTGTGGAGCGCGCTGAGCAAATCGGGCACATCGCTCGCATCCAGTCCAATGCGCTCCAGCTCAAATTTCTGTGCCAGCATTTGATCATCCAGGGCACGCTGCAAAACAAATCGACCTTCAAAATTGGGCGCGCCAGTTAGACCGTAAGCGGCTAACAGGAATGCAAGTGGATCCAGAGCCATGGGAAAATGCATCTCATCCCAGAATTGACCGTTGGCGGTCTCGTCCTGGACAGCTAGGTTGGATGGCAGACGCCCTTCATCCTGCGCATCATTGAGTGCATCCCGTATTTCTTCCACCGTCCAGATATAATACTTGCCTTCTTCGCCTTCGGAATCTGCATCCAGGCTGCTGCAGAAACCGCCCGAAATTCCTGCATCGCCCTTACCGGATTGGGTCATCAACTCACGAGCGATGAAATCCAGTGTCTCTTCGCACACTCTGCGCATAGATAAATCGCCGGTGACCAGATAGCCTTGCAGGTATGCGCGCGCCAGTTGGGCGTTGTCATACAGCATCTTTTCAAAATGCGGCACCAGCCAGCGGTCATCGGTGCTATAACGGGCAAAACCACCGCCAACCACATCATACATCCCGCCTTTTGCCATGGTGCTCAGGGCATGTGCTGCCAGGGCTTGCGCATCCTGGTCACCGCGGCTGGCGCGCCGCAGCAGAAATTCGATGGTCATGGGCTGGGGGAACTTTGGCGCGCCGCCCCAACCACCGTGCTGCCAGTCGTATGCTCGCGACAGGGCGCCGGCAGCTTCATCCAGGGTTCCCGGGTCGAGTGGAGAATCCAGCCAGGCCTGCGGCTGCTGGTCTTTCAAGTGCTGGCTGATCTTCTCGGCGGATTCAAGTAACTGGCCCCGGTCGTCCTGCCACAGGCGAGCGATGGTGCTGAGCAACTCGACGAAACCGGGCATGTTGTAGCGCCGCTGGGGCGGAAAATAGGTCCCGCCGTAAAAGGGCTTGCCGTCCGGTGTAAGGAAGGCCGAGAGCGGCCAACCGCCCTGTCCGGTGAGGCTGGTGACAGCCGACATGTAGATCGAATCCAGGTCGGGGCGTTCTTCCCGGTCAACTTTGATATTGACAAAATAGCGGTTCATGACAGCCGCAGTTTGCGGGTCTTCGAAAGATTCGTGTGCCATCACATGGCACCAGTGACAGGCGGCGTAGCCGATGCTCAGGAAGATGGGTTTATCTTCATCGCGGGCTTTACGCAGCGCTGCCTCACCCCAGGGATACCAATCAACCGGGTTGTCAGCGTGCTGCAGCAGATAGGGGGAATTTTCGTGGCTCAGGTGGTTGGGCATAATTTAATAATCATACCCCTTTTCTTGATCCCCGGTCAAGCATTTGTTTGGCACACTTGCGGTTATAAAAAAAATCAGCTGGATGTTTGTGCGAACATCCAGCTAAGAAATGCATTCTCGTAACCGGCGAAAGACAGCAATCAGATCTTCTGGCTGATCTCCGCTTTAGCCAGTTCGACAAATGCGTTCACTGCCATCGCGCCGGGGTTTTCGCCGTTGCGTTTACGCAGCGCAACTTCGCCGTTCTCGACTTCTTTGTCGCCGATCACCAGCATGTAAGGGATTTTCTGGTTCTGGGCATCGCGAATTTTTGCGTTCATGCGCTCCGCACGGCTGTCCACCATCACCCGCAGCCCGGCTTTGCGCAGCTGGTCGGAGACCTGCTTTGCATAATCCAGGTGGCGGTCGGCGATGGGGATCAGAGAGACCTGGATGGGGGAAAGCCAGACCGGGAAAGCTCCAGCATAGTGTTCGATCAAGACACCGAAAAAGCGCTCCAGGCTGCCGAGCAGTGCGCGGTGCACCATGTATGGGCGGTGTGCCTGTCCATCTTCACCAATATAGGTCATGTCGAACCGTTCGGGCAGGTTGAAATCGAATTGGATGGTGGAAAGCTGCCACTCGCGGCCGATGGCATCCTTGACTTTTAGGTCGATTTTCGGACCGTAGAATGCACCGCCGCCCACATCGGTCTTGTAGCTCACGCCAGCGCGCTTCAAGGAATCTTCCAGCGCTGTTTCTGCTGCGTGCCACTGCTCTGCGCTGCCAACTTTCTTTTCCGGCATGGTGCTCAGGTACGCCTGGATTTCAGAAAAGCCGAAGCTGCGCAGGATGTGCAGGGAAAAATTCAACACAAAGTCGATCTCATCCGGCATCTGGTCCGGTCGGCAGAAGTGATGGGCATCATCCTGGGTGAAGCCGCGCACGCGCATCAAACCGT
>CAZTMX010000034.1:7199-19129 GCA_964614855.1 uncultured Anaerolineaceae bacterium
CGGCAGAAGTGATGGGCATCATCCTGGGTGAAGCCGCGCACGCGCATCAAACCGTGCATTACACCGCTGCGTTCGTAGCGGTAAACCGTGCCTTCTTCTGCATAGCGCAGGGGCAGATCGCGGTACGAGCGCAGGGCATTCTTGTAAATGTGGATATGGAACGGGCAGTTCATCGGCTTCAGGAAATACTGCTGCCCATCGATATCCACCGGGGCGTACATGTTCTCTTTGTAAAAACCCAGGTGACCGCTGGTCTCCCAGAGCTGTGCTTTACCGATATGGGGTGTATAGACAAAATCGTAACCGGAGGCTTCGTGTTCTTCGGACCAGAAGTTTTCGATCAGCTTGCGGATTTTGCCGCCCTTGGGATGCCACAGGATCAGTCCTGCGCCGATCTCATCGACTGCGCTAAACAGATCCAGGTCATGCCCCAGCTTGCGGTGATCGCGTTTCTTGGCTTCTTCCATGCGCCACAGATAATCCTTCAATTCTGCCGGTTTTTCCCAGGCAGTGCCGTAGATGCGCTGCAGCATGGGACCTTTTTCATCCCCGCGCCAGTATGCGCCGGCGATGGAGAGCAGTTTTAAGGCAGCCGGGTTGATCTGTGTGGAAATCTCCACATGCGGACCGCGACATAGATCCACGAAATTCCCGCTGGTGTACAGCGAAATCTCGGGCTTTTCATTGATCGGGTTGCCGTCTTCATCCACCTTGCCTTCTTCCAGGCCGGCGATCAGCTCCAGCTTGTACGGCTGGTCATGAAAAATCTGCTTTGCCTCTTCGGCGCTGACCACTTTTCGCTCAAACCGGACTTTGGACTGGATAATCGTGCGCATGCGCTTCTCGATGATCTCCAGATCCTCTGGGGTCAGCGAACGCGGCAAGTCGAAATCATAGTAGAAACCGTCATCAATTGCCGGGCCGATGGCGACTTTTCCATCGGGGAACAACTCCAGGACTGCGGAAGCCATGATATGCGCGGCAGAATGGCGGATGCTGTAGAGCAGCGAATCCTCGTACTTTACTTCTTCGTCTGGCATACTCCCTCCAAAATACTTATAAATTAGAACCGCATCATCAAAGAGTCAAGATCCTCATCAAGAGATTGCAGGTCTTCTTCGTGCTCAACTTCATCTTCAAGGATTGTCAGGATGACATTATAGGTGACGGGGTCTTTATCTTTGACCAGCTGCAGCAACTTCTGGTAAACATCAATGGCGCACTGCTCGCCTTTGATATTCTGCGCCAGGATGGTCTTTACAAATGCATCGGTCGGCGCTTCGTAACCGCAGTGGGTGTGCTTGTACCAATCTTCCGGGCTGATCAGGGGGGTACCGCCCAATTGGATGATGCGCAGCGCCAACATATCGGCATGCATCAACTCTTCGGTGGCGTGCAGCGTTAGCTCGGCTGCCACGGCATCTTTCATCGGGCCTTTGACAAGCTTTCCACCCAGCCAGTACTGGTAGTAGGCAAACCATTCATCGGCATATGCCGAATTAAGAAGCCCTAATAACTCATCAATATCCATTCCAACGATCGAACGACCTTTTGTTCCCATGGTATTCTCCTCTCCTGGTATCTATGTTTTTGTTAAATCTCACTTATGTAAAACAGGCTCTGTGCGCATCACCTGTTGGTCTATCTTTATCGGCCAAGAAAGTGCGCTAAGCCTATTATATGTCACATAGACCGTTTGCGAGCTGTTTATTTGGAGATTTTTTCGATCGCCTGGATGAAGTTTTCCAACATCTTGGGTGTTTCTTCCAGATCGACAAGCTCCACATCTCCACCGTCGCACAAGCCCGCCACGTAGGGGTCGATTGGGATTTGTGCCAGGATGGGTGCGTTGGATGACTTTGCCACTTCCTCTGCATGGCTGGGGCCGAAAATATAGTGTTTGTTGCCGGTATCGGGGCATTTGAAATATGCCATGTTCTCCACAACCCCGATGATAGGAGTGCCTACAGCTTTTGCCATGTGCACCGATTTGCGCACGATGATCGAAGCCAGGCTTTGCGGTGTGGTGACCATGACAATCCCGCAGGCTGGCAGGGACTGCAAGGTGGTCAAGGATGCATCGGATGTGCCAGGGGGTAGATCGACAAGCAGGTAGTCCAGCTCGCCCCACATCACATCGCCCCAAAGCTGGGTGATCGCCTTGGCAATCAGCGGACCACGCCAGATCACAGGCCGGTCTTCTTCGTCCAACACCAGGTTGATCGACATCACTTTGACACCCAGTTTGCTCTTGAGCGGCAGCAAACCGATTGGACCGCCGTCTACTGGCCCGCGCAGCCCGAATAGCTTGGGGATGCTGGGTCCGGTGATGTCGGCGTCTAAAATACCTACACGGTAACCCTTCTTTGCCAGGGCTGTTGCCAGCAGGCTTGTCACCAACGATTTGCCTACACCGCCTTTGCCGCTCATCACGGGAATGATGTATTTCACGTGGTTGTAGGATGATGCACTGCCCTGGTCTGGTTCGCCAAAGATCGCCTTGCGTTCTTCGTCGGTCATGGCTGTCATATGCACATTCACTTTTTTGACATCCGGCAAAGCCATGACGGCAGCGGTAACATCTGCTTCAATCTTGTTTTTTAGCGGGCAGGTGGGTATGGTCAGGGCGATGGTTACGTCGACAACACTCTCATGGATTTCCACAGCGCGTACCATATTCAACTCTGTCAAGCTTCGGTGCAACTCTGGGTCGTTAACTTTGGATAGTGCTTCAAGTACCTGGTCTTCAGAAAGCATGGTGAAACTCCTTGTGATTTAAAGTGTCTAACACAGCACCTGGACATCTTCGAGATCGCAACACGCCCAGGGGATGGCAAAAGACTATTGATTATAATCCTTCATGGCTTCTTTCAGATATTCAATGAGATCTTCTTGTAGAAACAAATCCACAATTTCCATTTTTTGTTCGCTAACCCCCGGCACATCTGCGATTGCTTGCTGAATTGCAAGCGACAAGGGTACAGCAATCGGGCAAAATGGCGAGGACGGGCGAAAGGTATACATGACGACGCCGTTTTCATCCACCTGCAGGTCTTCAATCAAGCGCATATGGATGACATCGACCCCTGTCTCTGGGTCGATTACCCTGGATAAGCGCTCAAGGATTTCCTTTTCTATGGATCCTGGATCTATCATGGTTGTCAATCCTGTTAGAAAAGCCTTGCGATAACCGTTTGCCAGATGCTGCGGATTGCCTGGCTGGTCGGTGAATTGGGGCTGAAGTGGGTAACCGGCTCTGCCTGCATCATGGCCTGGGTGACAGCCAGGTCAAATGGGATGCGCCCGAAAAGTTCTATCCCGGCATCTGCACATACCTTTTCGATTTGTAAAGCGCCTTCGGGGTAGATATCCGCTTTATTGATGACCACAGCGGTAGGGATGTGAAAGTGTGTGGTGGTCTGGATGGCGCGCTGCAGGTCGTGGATGCTGGCAGCAGAAGGCTCGCTTACAATCAAAGCAAGATCCGAAGCGGCAGCTGCGGCGATCACCGGGCATCCGATGCCGGGCGGTCCGTCCACAATCAGCAGTGGATAATTGTGATCAATGGCCCACATGCGGGCATTTTGCTTGATCAGCGTCACCAGTTTGCCGGAGTTCTCTTGCCCTGGGAAAAGCTCGGCATGGAAGAGAGGCCCATAGAGGCTGTCGGATTGGTACCACCGCCCCGAAAGCTCCGATTGCATGCTGATCGCGCCTTCTGGACACTGGTAAACGCAGGCTGCACAGCCTTCGCATGCGATTGCATCGATGGCGTAGTTTATGTTTGTGCCCGGCGGTATCACTGCATCAAAACGGCAGACCTGTTCGCAGGTTCCACAGCCCCCACATAGCTCCGGATCGATATAACCTTTGGCTGCACCGGTGAAATCACTGGCGCTTAGCTGGGTTGGCTTGAGTACCAACTCCAGGTTGGCAGCATCCACATCGGCGTCCGCCATCACCGCACGGATGATTGGAGAGCTTGTCGTTGCCAGGTGAGTAAAGGCTGCTGCCAGGCTGGTCTTACCGGTGCCGCCCTTTCCACTGAGAATCACCAGTTGTTTGATGTTTGGCTTGCTCATTGACTTTGCATCTCCTCGCCTTGGTGATTTTCCACAACGCGCTGGATTTCTTTGTAAACCCGGATAAATTCACTTTTATATCCAGGTTTAATATCCAGCAGCGTTTTTCCTTGGGAAATACCTTCTGCAATGGCTCGCTCGAGCGGGATGCGTAATAACACTGGCAGGCGCTGGCTCTGGCAGAAATCTTCCAGCGCTGGATAGACAAGCCCTTCTCGGTTGATGATCACCCCGGCGGGGATTTTCAATTCCTGTGTGACCTGCACAGCCAGTTTTAAGTCATGCAGTCCAAAAGGCGTGGGTTCGGTGACCAATAAGACGAAGTCGCTGCCTCGCAGGCTGCTGACAACCGGGCACGAGGTGCCCGGAGGGGCGTCCCTTAATGTGATCTGCCCAACCAGCGGCGCTTGCCAATCCTGCAGCTTTCGGATCACCGGAACAGCCATTGGTTCGCCCACATCCAACACGCCGCGCGCAAAGGTTACTCCGACATCGGCTGGACCGCCTTGCAGCTTGCCCAACTTGTAAGGGATTTCAGAAATCGCACCTTCCGGACAAACCAGGGTGCAGCTTCCGCAACCATGACATAGCTGCGAAAAAACCAGGGTTTTCTTTCCCAACACTGCGATGGCGTGGTACTGGCACACTTCGGCACATTTTCCACAATGAGTACACTTGCTTTCCTCCACCAAGGGGATCAGCATGGCCACATCTTCATCTCGATCAAGCCGCGGATGCAGGAAAATGTGGGCGTTTGGCGCTTCGACATCGCAATCCAGAAACAGCGGCGGAGGGGAAATCTCCGCCGCCAGGCTGAGAGCCAGTCCTGTGGCAATGGTGGTTTTTCCGGTGCCGCCTTTGCCGCTGGCTACTGTGATGATCATAGGGGTTTATTTCCCATGATGGCCAGGGCTGGTGGGTCCCCCGGTCGATTGTAATTCGCCAGCTTTGAAGCGCTCCAGCGCTTGCTGGATGGTGGTTGTATCGCCGTACAGGTACATGGCGATCCCGGCAGCTTCCAAGGCATCAAAGGCATTGGGGCCGAACTCACCGCTCAAAACAGCTTCTGCCTGCAGGCTCGAGATATACTGGGCAGCTTTGATCCCGGCGCCGCCAGAGGCGTTGAGCGCTGGGTTGGGGAAAGCCTGCCATTCATCGCTGTCTGTGTCAACCAGTAAAAGGTAGGCTGCCCTGCCAAAACGTGGATCAATTGCGGCGCCAAGATCAGGCGCTGCGGAAGAGAGGACGATTTTCATTTGGATTCATTACGCTTTCAGTTAGTTAGTGTAACTTCTCTACGTGGTCGGTGATTGATCCCTGGACATAAGCTTTGACAGCATCATCGATCAAGGGGATATCGGTCACCACCGGTCGGATGGCACGCACCTTCATGCTCTCATATGCGCCCATACCCATGCCCCGGCAGAGCAAGGCTTCGCAATCGGCAATGGCTTCAGCCATTTGTAAATGTTTATTGTGGGATGCGGCATCCATGCCGTGGCCCTGACCTGGATTTCCTTCTTCATGCGGCTGGTTAGAAAAATGAGTGTGACCCATCTTTGGCCGCAATTCCTGCTTTACGACTACGCCGTCTTCAACGGTTGAAACCAGGTAATATTGCGCTCGTCCAAAATGCTGGCTGATGGTTTTGCCGTCATCCGTGATAGCAGCGATTTTTCGTGTTGTTTGTGTCATTTTGTCTCCATGGATTTTTGTGTAGATAGATTTTTGTTTGATCGATCTAGGTACCCACAATGGGGCGCTTGCAGAGGACAGTCATAGCGATGCCAAATAGAACCGCTGCAATAGCAATCAGCACAGTCCCAAGCAGAACGCCAGGTTGCGCAACGGATTCTTGCGGAGCTTGGCTTTCATCAATGATCATAGGATGGGTTACTCTTTCCCCGGTGTTGTGGGGAACAGGCGTGGGTGGGCTGGATATAGTAACACCCAAGGCAGCGGCAAAGCGTTCTGCTCTTTCGTTGTAGTCATTGGGATGGCAGGTATAACAGTCGGTGTATGTGTCCGTTAATGGTTGTGTCGTCATCCCTTCATGCGCCAGGTCTTTATCCTGCGCCATGGTGTTGCCACCGTGACAATTCCAACAGCAATCCTTGCTGGCGTGGATCATATGCCATTCGCCGTTTTCGATGACAGGGTTTACCGCTTCTTTTTCATGACAGGTGATACACGAGGACGCATCGGGTGTATCGCCACATTGTGCAAGAGCCGGAGTGACCAGGATCAACGAGAACATGACCGTCGCAGTAAGCAGAAAAATGACAGAACCCTTGGATTGATATTTGCTATTCATAGCACACATCCTTATTGATATATTCTGATGGTCGTAACAACTAATATTATAGTACAAAACAAGAAAAAAAGCTAATTAAAAAACAATAAAATGGGTAACATTATTTGAGTTTTCATGAATGAGAATAATTAATAAGGCTGCCAGGTCATCAACCTGGCAGCCTTCGATGTTTATCGTTTAGGACTGGACTTTTCTGTTGATCCTAATAGCTGCCCCCGCCTCCACCACCGTTCCCACCTCTGCCATTTCCGCCTCTGCCGTTGCCTCCAGCACCGTAGCGACCACCGCTAGTGCTTGCCATGATCTGCTGGTAGGTTTCCAGGCTGAGGTATTGCGGTTGGTACTCTTCACCGGTCTGTCTCTGCAGTTGGGGAACAAAGGCGCGCAGGTGGTTGTAGGAGCCGTTCAACAGGTTGTTGAAAACCTGCTGGATGTCAGCATTATCAACATTCTCCAGTCGTTCTTGTAAGTCGAGGATGTCGATTTCTTCAATCGCTGCACCAACCTTGAGCGCTTCAACCAGCGAGAGGCTGCCTTGTTTCACCAGGTCATTGTAAAGCGCCTGGAGGGCGGGGTCGGTGAACACACCCACGCTGTCTGAGGCCGGGTCCTGCAAGTCGTAACGGTCAAGCAATGCTTTCACGGAAGCCGTGTGTGTCGCCTCGCTTCGGCTGATATTTTGGAATACGGGCAGACCCCACTTTGCATACAGCATTGCATAAACCTCCTGAGCCAATTTTTCCTCTTCACGCATGAACAGGAGGGCGGCGCTTTCTTCTGCGCTCAGATCGCCAGAAGCAGGCGGTAATGCCTGGGCAAAGCTGTCATCGCCATAATCCTCGAGGAAATCACTGGCAAATCCTTCATCTTCCTGCGAGAAATTATGGGTTTCCTGGCTAAACACCCGGTCCTGGCTGCTGGCGTTGCGACCCAGTCCGCCGCCTTGAGCGCCTTCCAGCGTATCTGCGGTTTTCGCCATGGTGCGGTTGATGCCGCCGTAAACCAGCACTCCCAGGATAGCTGCCAAACCGATACCGGTCAAAATTTTCTTAATCATCGTCATGCTCCTTTATTTTCAGGGTTATCTGGAAATTGATATAAATGTTTCATTCTGTCCAATAAACTACGAGTTGGATACTGGAATGGGTGTTTTTTCTGTGCCGGGCATCCTGAGCTTGCCCACCATCGATTTTGTCACCTTGGTGACCCATTTCCAATGGATGGCGAAGTGGATGACCGCCGCAGCGATCAGCGTGTTGCCCGCCCAGGTGTGGATCAGATCCCACGTGGTGCGGTTGAAGATGATGCCTGGATCGGCTGCGCCGTGACCGCCAGGTGCGAAGAGAAAATAGATCCCGCTGAGCGCAGTGATCAGAAAACTCAAGGCGACCAGTGCATTGATGAGCAGGTTGCGTTTGCCGGCCGCGTTCATCGTGCTGCACTGCCCTGTGATCTCCCTCCAGATGCGCTTGCTCATATTTACCACCCACGACCAGTGAATGATCAGGTGGATCAACGCGGCAGAAATCATGATGATCCCACCCCAGGTGTGGATATCCTCCCAGGTGTGGCGCTCAAAAATGATTTGGATACCGTAGGTTGGGTTGCGCCCGCCCATAAAGCCGCCGCTGGGCAGGTAGAGAAAATAAATGCCAGATAAACCTGCAGCAAGTGCGCTGCCAAACAGGGCGGCATCAACCCACCAGTTCTTTTGTGTTTGTTTAGAGATTGATTGTGTCTTCATAAGTGTGTTTTTTCACTCCTTTATGGATACATGATATCTCGAAGGTGTGAAGAACCTGTGAAGACCAGGCAGAGAATTGATGAATTTTTCAGTCGAAAAGAGGGATTTTGGTTGAAATTACTCGCCAAACTCAAGCTCAAAGTCGGGATTTTCTTCCCAGGTTTCGTGGACTTCGATCTGGATGTCGGCAAAATTTCTTTCTTGCGCGGTGGTAACCAGGTGGCGTTTGACCAGTTCCAGCAAAGCCAGGAATGTCACTACCACTTCCAAACGAGCGGGCTTTTCACCGATGAGCTGGCTGAAGGAGCCGCGGGCATATTGGTGCAAAAACGAGGCGATATGGCTGATTTTTTCGCGAATGGTAATGCGTGGCGGTGCCACCACGGTGGACAGGGCTGCTTTTTCCAGGTTTTGGCCGAAAATAAAGCGCGCCGCAGCGATTAGATCAGACAGCCCCACGCCGCTTAGATCCAGGGTACTTTCCGGTCGCGGGGCGGGGGATTGGCGTACATAGCTGCGCAGGTTGGCTGTCTCGCGCTCAGCCAGGTACAGCGACAGCTCTTTGTATCGCTTGTACAGGCGTAATTGCTGCGCCAGGGCTTCGCCTGTATCTTCCTCGCCTTCCTCACGCTGCGGCGGGCGCGGCAGAAGAGACTCGGATTTGATCTGGATCAACCGGGCAGCGATCACCAGAAAAGCCGAAACCTCTTCGGGTGCATTTTGCTGCAAGGACCGCATATGCTCCAAATATTGGTCGGTCACCAGCGCCAGGGATAGGGTCGAGATATCCAGCTCGGCGCGCTCGATGAGCTGCAGCAGCAGATCCAGCGGTCCTTCAAAGACCGGTGTGGTAACGGTATAGGTGTGTGCCTGGTGGGCAGCGACATCAAAAGGCATGTGGGGGATTATACCTGACAAAGCCGCATGCTCATGCTATACTTGGCGCGCGTAAGGTGAACAATTTATAACTCTTATGTAACCTTTTTTGAGAAATCGCATCCAAGTCAGGGTGAACAATACGCGATCGGGCAGCTGCACAAGCGCACCCGCTCACGATAGAATGAAAATAACCGGAGGAAAAATGATTAACGAACCTGTACATGTGACCGATGCTGCATTTGAAAAAACAGTATTACAATCCACCATCCCAGCGATTGTAGATTTTTGGGCGCCCTGGTGCGGGCCCTGCCGTATGGTTGCACCCACGCTGGATAAGCTGGCAAAAGAATATGCTGGAAAAATGCTGGTTGCAAAGGTCAACACGGATGAGAACCCAGAATGGGCGACAAAATACGGCGTGCAAGGCATTCCGACCATGCTGTTTGTAAACGGCGGAAAGGTGATCCACCGCCAGGTTGGCGCACTGCCCGAACCCATGCTGCGTGAGGTCGTGTCTGAATTCTTGGATGTGATTGCGGAACAGTAATCAGAGAAGACCACGATTGGAATGTTAAAGGCTGTCTGCAATGTTCTGGCAGACAGCCTTGTGATTTAAAATGGTGATCGTCTTTCAACCTGGCAGGGTAGGGGAGTTCCCGCCTGCTTATTTCTCCGTTTGCCGCTCGATCTTTGCGCCCAAGCTGCGCAGCTTTTCATCCACACGCTCGTAGCCGCGGTCGATCTGCCCCACGTTGCGTATAGTCGATTTGCCGTCGGCAGCCAATGCCGCCAGCACTAACGACATCCCGGCGCGGATGTCCGGGCTTTCCATTTTCTCATTGAACAACCGGCTCGGTCCGTTGACGATGCAGCGGTGCGGGTCGCACAAGACGACCTGCGCCCCCATGCTCACCAGTTTATCGATAAAGAACATGCGGCTGGGGTACATCCAGTCGTGGAAGAGCATGCTGCCGTCGGATTGCGTGGCTACCACGATGGCGATGCTCATCAGGTCAGAGGGGAAGGCCGGCCAGGTGTTGACCTTGATCTCCGGGATAGCCCCGCCCAGATCGCATTCCACGCTCAAACGCTGGTCTGCGGGCACCACGACATCTTGTCCATCCGTCTCCCAACCCACGCCCATGCGGTTAAAGACCATTTCGATCATATCCAGATACTGCGGTCCGGCCTGGCGCACACGGATGCTGCCGTGGGTCACCACCGCTGCCCCGATAAAGCTGACCACCTCCAGGTAATCCGGACCGATGGTGAACTCGCCGCCGTGCAGGCGCGGCACACCGTGGATGGTCAGGGTGTTTGAGCCGATATTTTCGATCTGCGCGCCCAGGGTGTTGAGCAGCTGGCACAGCTCCTGGATGTGCGGCTCGGAAGCCGCGTTGCGCAGGATAGTAGTTCCCTTTGCCATGCTGGCAGCCATGATGGCGTTTTCAGTGCCGGTCACGCTGGCTTCATCCAGCAAAATATTGGTGCCTTTGAGTTGCTTTGCCTGGAAACTGAGTACGTGCGCGGCGCGGTCGTAGCCCACCTCAGCGCCGAGCGCCTGGAATGCTAGCGAGTGGGTATCCAACCGCCGGCGCCCGATGACATCACCGCCAGGGGGCGGCAGCTGCAGGTCGCCGCGGCGCGCCAGCATCGGCCCAGCCAGCAAGATCGAAGCGCGAATCTGGCGGCATTTATCGGGATCCAGGTCGCGCGAGCGGATATCCCTGGCAGTCAGCCGCCAGGAATGACCGCCCAGGTTTTCCATCTCCACGCCCAGGCTGACCAGCAGGGCGCGCATGGCCTGTACATCGCGGATGTCAGGCAGGTTGTGCAAAATCACCGGCTCTTCGGTGAGCAGGCAGGCCGCCAGCAGCGGTAAGGCTGCGTTTTTATTGCCCGCCGGGGTGATCTCACCCTGCAGCGGGATCCCACCTTCGATGATAAATTTATCCATGACCTCTCCTGTTGGCAGTGAGCGCAGCTCACTGAGGGATATGTGTTGTTGAATTGTATCATTATTCAGTTGAGCGAGTTCGAAATGGTTAATCATGCTGCTGCGTTGGTTGTTTTGACTTATACGTAAGCTGCTAAAGCGCGTATAATGGATGCATGGCAATTATTCTGTTGAAAGTATTGGCTGGTATGCTTCTTGGCTGGGGCGGCGCAGCGCTGGTGAACTGGCTGGCGGATACCTTGCCGCGTGAAAACACGCCGCGACCTCGTCTGCGCTCCTGGCTGGTGCTGGCGGCTGCCATGGCGGGGGCGATTTGGCTGACGCTGGCGCCGCCCGCGCGTTTTGGTCCTTCTCTTAACCTGGCATCGCCGGGGCGTTTTGATCTCCCCTGGGGGCTGTTTGCGGCGTATCTGCTGCTGCTCTACCTGCTGCTGGTGGTGGTGATCGACATCGAGTACCGCCTGATCCTGCACAAAACCAGCCTGTTCGGTGCGCTGCTGTGCGGTGCTATCGGAGCCTGGCTGCACGGACCGCTCTCCACGCTGGCTGGTGGGCTGGCTGGGCTGATCGCTATGCTGCTGGTGTATTTCCTTGGCAAGGTCTTTGTACGGCTGCTCTCGCGCCTGCGCGGTCGTGAAATCAGCGAAGAAGCCATGGGGTTTGGCGATGTCTTGCTGGCTGGCGTGATGGGGCTGCTGCTGGGCTGGCCGGGGGTCTTCAATGGGTTAATGTATACATTTATTTTGGGAGGGGTGGGCAGCCTGGCAGTTTTGCTTGTAGCAATTCTCAGCCGACGCTCCAGCCGGGATCTTACGCTTGCTTACGGCCCGTACCTGGCCCTGGCGATGTTCTTGCTTATTTTTATAATCTAGGAGGCTTGCAGGGATGATTGAGATTATTGGTTCTGCAGAATGGCGCGCCGCGCATCCTGGGGCGATGATCGGGCTACTGGAG
>CAZTMX010000035.1:0-3398 GCA_964614855.1 uncultured Anaerolineaceae bacterium
TCTGGGCTTTAGATGCAAGTGGACATTCATCGCAATGCTCAAAGTGGCTGCATCCATTGTTCTTATCAAAAGTTTAAATTTCCCGGATCTGTCTCTCCAACCATCAAAGAAATGGACATCGTATGCTGTGTATGGTGTGCTTTTGTATTCGTCCTTTAATTTGCGCGTGCCGTCGGGTCTTATCTCCACGTATTCATCGGGGAGGATATTAACATCAATGTTGTCGATATTGCACTTAAGATACAGGATATCTCCGGTGGTCAGGTCTTGGACTTTGATACTGCCGTCTTTTGGCGCTTGACCTTCTTCCCCGGTCCAGCGCAGCGTTCCATCAAATTGAAACTCGACGCGTCCGTTCTCGTTGTAGCCGCTGGCGCTGCCGCCGACAAGGTAATCCGGGAACCTTAACTGAGAATCAAATTCTACGGTTTGCATGCAAGGGGTATCCCCTGGTTGCTCCAGAAAGCTAAAATCCCAACCGCCCTGATCGGATTGTTCAAATTCTGGCGCAATTTCGTCTTCGCCTAATACTGCTCCGTATTTGCTGGCTAACGATAAATAATCTTCCTGTTCGATTTCTGGATCCAGCTCATCCTTAGTGAGAATTTCTGAGTGTTTTACATTGAAACCTGGCCATTGGATAATATCGATAGGCTTTTCAATCCCCATCTCGAGTGCTGCTCTGATTTGTTTCATTTCTTCGATGATAGCTAACAGCCCCATGCCTGGTTCCGGTATGATCATGTCCCATGTCAGCCGGATGCCATAGCGGTGAAGATCCACCCTCCACTTGCGGATCAACTGATAATAATCCACTCGTGTCGCCCGGTCTTTGAAGGGGTTTTTGATTAAGCGAACCGTTTGGTCTTCTGTGCCAGAGGCTGAGGCTACTTTAAAACTCATCTTGTGATCCTGTTTGCTGCGCGAAGATGCTTTGCTTGTAATCTCGGCGGACCGGTTGCGTGAAGCTTGCACAGATTTGTTTGATGAGCTGGCGGCGTTATATCCGAAATTTGAAGTAATGTTCACGCCACTGTAGCTGGCAGATAAGGTTACACCTGCATTGATAGCATTGGAATGATGATTTTGTGAGGTCACTGATTGCGCCAGTTCGCTTTTCTCCGCAACGCCTTCTTCGCTAAACTCCTCCTGGAAATCTGTAACGATTCTCTCGAATTCTTCAGAAGTGCTAGACCATTCTTTGTGTGATATGTTGACTTCTTCTCCAGGAGAGAGTGGGACAGAATATACTAACTCTCCCCGTTCGATGCCCGCCGGTGTGAATGATAGCCTCTCCAGGTGTAGGTAGCCAACCGGCTCTGCAGATAAATTCTCTTCTTCGACCTCCACCATCGCCTGTAGTTGATCCAGAAGTAAGATTTTGGATGGATCCTTCGTAGAGCCTCTTCTGAGTTTAATCAAATCCCTGGCAAAACCGATTAGGCTTTCAGTAGTAAGACGGGAGAATTCTTTTGAGTTTTCAAGCACATTTTTGTTTCCACCTATTTCCGTAACCGATAAGATTTTCTTTAGAGCATCCAGCTTGCGTTCCTGGTGTTTTGTAAAAGGATCATCAGGTGATCTTAAACCTTGCTGGGATTTTTTTAAGAGGGCCTCTATCTCTTGGACCGTAGGAGCCAACTGGTTAACAAATACAGCTTTTTCTAGACCACGACGAGGAAGTCTGGCTTCGGTTTCAATAGGTTGCCTCGGCGTATATGTTGCTTGAAGGATATCCCTGGATGCTCCCAACAAATAGGAACCCTTGATTGGTTTTTCTTCTGCGCCTGATGCTTGGAGGTAAATTGTCACTTTGGTATCTTCTTGTTCAATATTCCAAAGAATAGTGTCCTGTGTGCTATGAATTAATTGGTTGTCCTTGTAGAGCTTAAAATAAATATCAGGTTTGTTTTCTCCGAGCAGATCATTGAAATCTGATTTCTTAAAGCCTATATGAAATACACCCTGCGCGTTGCTAATATCCTGCCCGATGGTGTCATCCAGCAACCAGTCTTTGTCCCATGCTTCCACTCGTATTCCAACGATACCCTTGGCTGTATTTGAATCAAGAATGACCCCTTCAATTCTATACGATCCAACATCTTTGGAACTCATAACTGTCTCCTCCAGACTTGGGATAAATGTAATACAACGAAATTTGAAATATGAGGTTTATTAGAATATGAAAATGATAGACCGGGTCCTGTTTGAGGGCAAGGAGGGAATCATGATAAATCAGTTGAGATTTGTATAGACAATAGGAGGGTCGAAATTATTGTAGCAAAAACGCGTTCGTGAGTCAATAGGATAATACTCTCCATGCTTATGGAGAGAATTTTAGGTAAATAATTTGAAAAAACTAATCAGTACTGAAACTAAACTACTCGCCAGCCAGGAACTGCAAATACTCCCCGTAACCTTCCTTTTCCATCTCTTCCTTAGGGATAAAGCGCAGCGCTGCGCCGTTGATGCAATAATCCAGCATCTTGGGGTCGTCAAAGACACCGCGAAACACGTGCCCCAGGTGCGAATTGCCGCCTTTGCTGCGTACTTCGGTGCGCACCATCCCGTGGCTTAAGTCCAGTTTCTCGACGATCGATTCTTCATGAATAGGGCGGGTGAAGCTGGGCCACCCGCACCTGGCGTCAAACTTGTGGATGGATAAGAAGAGTGGCTCGCCAGAGACGATATCCACATAGATGCCGGGTTCGTAATTGTCCGTGTACTCATGAGAATAGGGCGTTTCGGTGCCGTTTTTTTGCGTCACGTGGAATTGGAGTTCGCTCAATTCTTTCAACCGCCTGGCTTTCTCTTCGGGGTTCATCATACTCTCCTCACATTTCTACCTATAAAGTAATGCTTGTCGCTTTCCTGGCTGATTCATACAACGCCAGCGCCGTCTTCACGTGGTTGCGTGTCTCCGCCAGGCTGATGCGCAGCGGGGCGCCGTCCAGGATGGCGCCCACCATGTCTTCAACTTCACCCAGGTAATTGGGCGCTTCTGGAACCGGCACCTGTACTTCTTCTTCCTGGCTACGGTAAAACCACATTTGGGGCGGGCGGTCGAGCATACTGAAGGGGCGGTCCAGCAGCAGCCGTCCTTCGGTGCCAATCACCTCGGCCATGGTGTACAGCGGGCTGTGAAAGGAGGCGCTGATCTGCGCCAGCCGCCCGCTGCGGAAGCACATCTGGGCGGCAAACCCCTCATCTACACCGCTGTCGCCGATCCACTGCCAGGCGCTGACGCTGTCGGGCGGGCCGCCGTACACAAACTGCGCAAAACTCATCGGGTACACGCCCACATCCCACATGCAGCCACCGCCGTAAGCAGGCTCCAGGCGTACATTGTCTTCTTTTTCGATGCTGTAATTGAACACCCCGCGCACCAGGCTGATCTC
>CAZTMX010000035.1:3498-13930 GCA_964614855.1 uncultured Anaerolineaceae bacterium
TCCAGCATCTCCTGGTAGCTGCCAAATGCCAGGGGGATCTCCCATTTCTGCGCATAGTCGATAGATTTGTCCTTGTCGCGACTGGCTACTGCAATCAGTTGGCTGCGTGCAGCCGTGCGCAAGGCGGGGATGACTTTATCATTGATATGGGCGGTGGAAACCAGCCCCCAGCGGACAGTATTCATGGGATGTCCTCCTGCGTGTAGACGAGTGAAGGTGGATAAGTGAAGGTGTGTGACCTGGAAAATCACTATAAATTATAGTGCATTTTTGCAGCACTACATTTGATTTTGGGTGGTTCAGAAGTCATCCTTCAGATAGGAAGATTATCCATTGATTCAGAAATGTAAGTATGTTATGCTAGACATCACCAAACCTCGAAACCATCGAAAAGGATGCTCTACCTGAACCATGCCCAGCCTAAAGCAGCTTAAGGAACAAAACCGTGTCTCGCGCTCGGCGTTAACTGACGAAGGGCGCGGCCAGCTCTGGCCGAACATGACCTCGACGGAGGCTGCCCAGACCTTACAACGCTGGGTGAATATCCTGGTGAATGTCAGCCGGCGCATCGCCAACCTGGAGAGCATGGATTCGATCCTCCTGGCCGTGGTGCAGCTTTCCTTGCGCTTGCTCAAAGCGGATGCAGCTGCACTGGTCTTATGGAATGATGACCGCACGCAATTAGAAATCAAGTACCAGGCCAACCCGCGCAAAGTCTTCACGGTTTGCGATTCTTATGAGACCAACCCGCTGCTTTTGCGCTTGCTGCAGTCCTGCCGCGCTCATCGCTATCCGGATGACTTTGCCGCATCGGATCATCAATGGGTATTCGAAGGACAGGAAATCAAGACAGGCATCATTGCACCTTTGTGTATGAATGACCTGTCTGTCGGAGGCTTGTGGGTGGGCTGCTACCGCCACTATCCCTACCACCTGGTGGATCTGATGGGGCTGAAAAGCCTTTCCGAACAGGCGACCATTGCCCTGGAACACGGGATGATGAAATCTCAATTGCAATCGCTGGCTGTGATAGAAGAACGCTCGCGTATTGCCCGTGAAATGCATGACAGCATGGTGCAAATCCTGGGGTATTTAAGCATGCAAATGCTGACGCTGGAGACCCTGGTACGTGAAGGCAACCAGGAGACAGCTTTGCAAGAGATTGCCAATGCTCGCCAAAACATCAAAGGAGCCCAGGCAGATGTGCGGGAGGATATCCTCAGCTTGCGCACCACGCTGGGCGCTCATGACAGCGCAGCCTCAGCTCTTCACAGATATTTTGAAGAATATGGTCTGCAAACCGGGTTGAAGACAAACTGGCTGGATGAAACCGGTGAAATCCTCAAGCTTTCTCCGCTGGCAGAAGTACAACTGGTGCGCATTGTGCAAGAAGCGCTGACCAATGTACGTAAGCATGCCCGGGCAAAAAGCGTGTGGTTGAGATTGGAACTGGATCGCAGCGACCTGGTGGTTACCGTGCGCGATGACGGTATCGGTTTCAAACCCGCCGAAGAAACCCGGCATTTTGGTTTACAGACTATGCGCGAGCGGGCAGAAAGCATCGACGGCAGGTTTTCTGTGCAATCGCTGCCTGACATCGGCTCCACGGTGATCTTGCGCATTCCCCTGGTGGAGGATTAATTTTATGCTGCCAATCCGTGTGCTAGTAGTGGATGACCATCGCATTTTTCGCCAGGGTTTGACCAGCCTGATGAAGACCCGCCCGGATGTACTGCAAGTGGTCGGGGAAGCCGGCGGCGGCAGGGAAGCCTTGCTCCAGGCGCGCCAGCTGCATCCGGACTTGATCTTGATGGATTTGTACATGCCCGACGGTGACGGGCTGGAAGCCACGCGCCTGATCCATGCTGAGATGCCGGAAATCTCCATTGTACTTCTCACCGCTTCAGACAGCGATGAAGATTTGTGCCAGGCAGTGCAGAACGGGGCAGTTGGATATCTACTCAAAAGCATGGATGCTGAAGAAATCTTCGGACTGATCCTGGGCGTCACAACCGGCGAAATCGCCATGACACGCCTGATGGGCACACGCCTGGTGCAGGCATTGGAGCGCCAGTCTAAAACCAAAACACAATCTCCCATCTGCCTCACCGAGCGCGAGATCGAAGTGCTGGAACTGGTGGTACAAGGCGCCAGCAACCCGCAAATCGCAGCGAAATTAAACATCAGCCTGAATACCGCCAAGACCCATGTCAGCCATATCCTGCAAAAACTGGGTTTGGAAAATCGTTCGCAATTGGTTAAATTTGCCCTGGAACAGGGTCTGGTGCCCTCGGAAAAGTAATTCTCCCCACATCCCGCAAAGAATTGCACACAATAAGACAAATCACCCGATCGGGTGATATCTTGAATACCCCGGTCACCCGATGTATTTAAATTAGAGAGCTCTTAGAATTGCCAGTGTTGCATATTGCGCCCCTCAACATGCAGAAAGCGACAAAATCACTGCAGGAGGTCTCTATAGGTTTTTTAAGGGTTTTCTAGCAAGGTGAAATTGTAAAGCGAGTGAAAGCAATCAAATGTAAGTCATTCTAGGAGTTTACACAACAAATGGAAAAAAACAACTATCTCAATAAGCTCCTCTCCGAGACAGCCATTACACGACGAAGCTTTTTGAAGTGGAGCGCTGCTCTGGGAGGCGCTACCGCGATGACCGGTGGTTTGCAACAGGGTTTCCGCAAGGCTGCGGCCCTGGCGGAAGGTGAGCCCAAGGGGGAATGGGTTTCTGCTGCCTGCTGGCATGACTGCGGCAGTAAAGGTCACAACAAAGTTTGGGTGGTCGACGGCGTGCCGATGTACCAAAAAACCGACGACACCATTGAAGATACTCCCGATAACCCACAATTAAAGGCATGCGCGAAAGGCCGTGCACAACGTGATCATTTGCTTTCCCCAACCCGTCTGAAATACCCCATGAAACGCAAGAACTGGGAACCTGGTGGCGGCAAGAAAGAGCTGCGCGGCCAGGATGAATGGGTGCGCATTTCCTGGGAAGAAGCCCTGGATATCGTAGCCAGCGAGCTGCAGCGCATCAAAGATAAATACGGCAACAAGGCCATCCTGAGCATCCGCTCCGGTGAGCCGACTGTCCGGTTGCTTAATGCTTTTGGTGGTTTTGTGGACGGTTGGGGCGAGCACTCCGGAGGTACCTTCTCGGCAGCCTGGCACACCGGTTGGGGCATTCCCTTCTCTGAGCTAGATAACGACCGCATTGACCTGCGTAATTCGCAATTGATCGTACTCTGGGCATCCAACCCGGCATGGAGCCGCCTGGGTCAACCATCTTATGACCTGATCCAATACAAAAAAGCCGGCGCCAAGATTATCGTGATTGATCCTTTCTTCAGTGCATCTGCTGAAGTCTTTGCCGATGAGTGGATCCCCATCCGCCCAGCAACGGATACCCCCATGCTGCTGGCGATGAGCCATGTACTGCTCACCGAAGACGATCCCGAGACCAACCCCCTGATCGACTGGGATTTCCTCAACCGCTGCACAGTGGGTTTTGATAAAGACCACATGCCCGACGGCGCAGATCCAAAAGAAAACTACAAGGATTACGTGCTGGGCGAGTTGGACGGTATCCCTAAAACCCCCGAATGGGCTTGTGAAATCTGCGGCGTACCGCCGGAGAAAATCCGCTGGCTGGCGCGCGAGATTGCATCCACTGACCGTGTAGCCATCAAGTTCTCCCCTGCACCTGCACGTGCCAACAACGCCGACCACCTGCCCCAGGCGATCTTGAGCTTTGGCGCCATGACCGGTCACATGGGCAAATCCGGCAGCCAGGTGGGTCACGACTGGGGCCACACCCAGCTTTCTCAGGGCAACCCGTTGGTCACCGGAGGCTGGTTCCTGGATCTGACATACGTACGCGGAGAGCGCAGGGAAAACCCGTTATCCTCCGGTTTCTACGGCTACTTCGGTTCCTTCTGGCGTAACGAACGCTTTGAAGACGATGATGTCTACTTGATTAACTTCAATGAGCTTTGGCATGCTGTCAACGTGGGCGAATGCACCGTTGGTTACAACAAGAAACGCCCCTTGAACATTCAGTGCTATATCAGCTCAAATAACAACAAGATGAACCAGTTCCCTGGCTCTACCGAAGCTATTTCTGCGCTGCGCAAGATGGAATTTGTCATGTGCCAGAACCTGGTCTTCAATCCATCGGCAGAATACGCCGACATCGTCCTGCCGGTGACTTCCTACTGGGAACGCTACGGTTACGTGCGCATGGGCTACCGCGAGACCATCGAATGGAACAGCCAGGTTATGCAGCCGTACTTTGAGTGCAAGGATGATACATGGATCAGCGAAGAGCTCGGCAAGCGCTTGGGTCTCAACCTGCCTGAGATCGTCCCCTGCTCAGAAAAACAAAATGTATTCGATCACATCCAGGCCTGCCAGGTGATCACAAAAGATGGCAAAGGCTGGGAACCCCTGGTCACCATCACCGAAGACGATATGAAGGAGTTTGGCTTCGAAGGTAAGGTGCAGCAAGGACGCATCCCATTGAAAGAATTCAAGGAAAAAGGCATCTACCACGTCGAACGCTACCCCGGTGATCCTTACGAGCACATTCCTTACAAGGCCTTCCGCGAAGATCCCGAAAATAACCCGCGCCAGACCCCCAGCGGCAAGCTGGAAATCCACTGCCAGTCTTACGCAGATTATGTCAAGAATTGCGGTTGGAATGAGATCTCGCCCATCGCCAAGTATGTACCACCCCTGGAAGGTTATGAAGATACTTTCTCGGATTGGGAGAACAAAGTCAAGGGCGATTATCCGCTGCAGCAATTTGACTTGCACCTGCTGCGCCGCGTTCACTCGATCTTCCACACCGATCCCTGGCTGCGTGAAGCATTCCACCAGACAACCTGGATGAACCCCATCGATGCAGAGGAACGCGGGATCAAAGACGGCGATACGATCGTGATCAGCAGCAAGCACGGCAAAGTCATGCGCATCGTTACCGTTTCGAACCGTATTATTCCCGGTGCGGTGGCTGTAGGCCAGGGCTCCTGGATCGATATGGATGAAGAAACCGGTATTGATAAAGGCGGCTGCGTCAACGTACTACACGGCTCCATCTCCACCGGTCAGGGTCACATGGGGTTGAATACAACAAATGTTCAGGTGGAAAAGTGGCAAGGTGAGCCGATGAAAAACGACTACCAGCTCCCACCGCTTGTCCCCTTGAAGGAGGCATAAAATGGCAAAACAAATGGCTTTTTATTTTGACAACAGCGCCTGCATCGGCTGTAAAGCCTGCCAGATCGCGTGTAAAGACAAGAAGAACAACCCCTTGGGCGTCAATTTCCGCCGCGTGGTGGAATATGGCGGCGGCTCCTGGGCGCCGCACCCTGTGCACAAAGGCGTTGTAGTTCCGGTCAACTTCTTTGGTTACTACATTTCTGTAGCCTGTATGCACTGTGAAAAACCGATCTGTGTGGAAGTCTGCCCGTCCGGCGCTATGCACAAGCGTGCTGAAGATGGTTTGGTGGTTGTGGATCAGAGCAAATGCCTGGGCTGCCGTCTGTGCGAACAGGCCTGCCCATATGCTGCCCCGCAATTCAACGAAGACCTGGGTGTAATGTCTAAATGCGATATGTGTGAAGACCTGCTGGCCCAGGGTCTGAACCCGGCTTGTGTCGATAGCTGCCCGCAGCGCGCCCTGAAAGTTGGTGAGCTGGAAGAGCTGCGCGCCCAATACGGTGCTGTAGATGCTATAGAACCGCTCCCGAAGGCAAGTTACACGCTTCCCTCGGTCGTCATCACACCCCATCCCAAGGCTCAATGGCCGGGTGAGGGTACCGGTAAGATTATGAATCCCTCGGAGGTGTAGTGTGGATACGAGTGAACTGGCTCTTGTCTTCTTTTCGATCCTGGCGCAACTGGCTGTTGGATCCTTCCTGGTGCTTGGCGTGGTGACCTGGCTGGCGGAACGTAAAGCCGGCAAGGAACAGGCCGACCAGTTGGCTGGTTGGGGCTGGTGGGCGATCCTGGTTGTGATGGTGCTGGCATTAATTGCCTCGCTGACCCACCTGGGTAATGTTATGAACGCCTACCTTTCCATCCTGAACCTTGGCTCTGCCTGGCTGAGCCGTGAAATCCTGTTCGCCTTGCTTTTCACCGGTTTCCTGGCGCTGCTTGTGCTGATGAAGTGGAGGAAAATCGGCTCTGCTTCAGCGCAGATGGCGGTGTGGGTGCTGGGAGCTTTATCGGGCATCGCCCTGGTATACAGCATGAGCATGATCTACCGCTATATCCGCACCCAACCCGCCTGGGCTGATTTCAATACCACCCTGACCTTCTTTGTCACCGCCCTGCTTTTAGGTGTGTTGGGCGCTGGTGTGATCTTGATCGCTAACTACCTGGGCGCTAAGAAGCTAGATGCAGAATGCAAAGAAACGCAGTGCACCCTGGTGCGTTCTGCGCTGCAAGGCATCGCCATCGCAGCCATCGTGTTCTTGGGTGTGGAGCTGATTGCGCTGCCGGTATACCTGACCAACCTGTCGCTCGACGCTGAAGGCGGCGCAAAGACAGCCAGCATGATCATGACTGAGTTTGGCTCAATGCTCACCGTACGCCTGGTGTTGGTCTTCTTGGGCGCTGGTGTGTTGGCAGCTTATATCTTCAAAACCGCAGCCAACAAGGGCAAAGAAAAAATGGCCGGCAACCTGGTTTACCTGGCGTTTGTTCTGGTTTTGGTAGCCGAACTTTTAGGAAGATTTATCTTCTATGTTGCCAATGTCCGTGTTGGCCTGTAATTTCTGCTGTTGATAAGCGAACTCTGGGGAGGCTGTACAAGCCTCCCCATCTTCCGTTTAGAAGGTGGTTGTATGTCTTATTTGGCTGATCGTGAAAAACTTGCACCGGTTTTGGCTGGAGAGGTCTTATTTCTGGGTTTGCTAGGAAAAATGATCTTTACCTATCCTGACCCAAAAACCGATACCAGGAAATGGTTTGAGTTTGCCCTTTCCCAGGAATTATTTGATGAGACGCCGTTTGCGGCGGATCAAGCAGATGTCCAGGCGGGGATGGCGCTGCTGCGCAAGTGGACAGCAGAGAATAAGCTGCGTCCTATCGAAGATGTGATGCTGGATTTGCAGGCGGATAACACCTATTTATTTGCCTGTATTGGCAAGATCACTGCGCCCCCCTGGGAATCGGTGTACTTCAATAAAAAACGCCTGACAAACCAGGAGCAAATGCTTCAAGTACGAACCTGGTACAGGAAATACGGGCTGGTAGCGGAGCGTTTATATCTCGAATCGGATGATCACATCGGGCTGGAGTTGCTTTTTGTGGCGCATCTTGCCAGCCAGGCACTCAAAGCTGAAGAAGCTGGCAATGACGAAAAATATACCGAGCTAGTAGACGCTCAAGCGAATTTCCTGCGAAAGCATTTGCTGCTGTGGGGTGGCATCTGGTGTGAGCAAGTATTAAAATTCAGTAAAACCGATTATTATCGCGGCCTGGCGCTGGCGATAAAAGGCGCGCTGGCTGAATTGGGAAAGGTTTTTGAAATAGAAGTTAGCTAGGACGGAGAAGTATCCGTGGACTTTATTTCGGTTGTGGAGCGAATTTCTTCCGTATCTGACCAACCCATCCGGTTGCAGCAGAAACGTTGTTTGCGCGCTATAGACAGGCGCAGTACCTGTGATCTTTGCGCTGCTGCCTGCCCGGTGGATGCCATCACCATCGATCCTCTTCCGGATCTGAATATCGAAAAATGCCAGGCATGCGGTTTGTGCCTGCGGGTATGTCCTACCGGTGCATTTTCCGGTGAAGACGGCATCAGTGAGCTCTTTCGCTGCTTCCAAGTAATGGACAAGGCTGAAACAGTTGAGATTTGCTGCGGGCAGCATCCATTTCCACATCAGGGACCCGTAGATCAGCAGGTTGTATTAAGAACGCGAGGCTGCCTGGCAAACCTGGGCCCTTCGGTCTACCTGGGTTTGTTCAAAATGGGTGTCGCGAGAATTTCGCTGCGTCTGGACGCTTGTAATGCGTGTAGAATTAGCAAAGCTCAAGAATATATCCTCCAGGCTGCGCAGGATGCAAATTTGCTGTTTTTGGGAGAAGCGAACGCCCCCATTGTTTCCATCGTCAAAGACTGTGAACCTGGCTGGCATTCCCGCCCGGTGATCGACGTCAAGAACCCGCCCATGAACCGCAGGAGCTTTTTTAATGCCTTTTCACGCAGCAGCATGCGCCTGGTGGGCCAGGTGATCAATGATCCGCATGCAGCGAACGACTGGGAGAAGGGACCTTCACCTGAGCGGCGGCGCATGGGTAATGCCCTGCCGCTGTACCCCGAATTATTTTGCTCAGAAAAATGGCCGGTTATAAACCAGGTTTTCCCATTGTCTGATGCGCGTGTCAATGATGCCTGTACGGCATGCGGCGTTTGTGCTTCGATGTGTCCCACCGGCGCCTTGGAATTTGAAATCGATAAAGAAGAAACACAATTCTTGCTTCGATTTTCATCCAAGAATTGTACCGGCTGTGGTATTTGCGTGGACTACTGTGCATCAGAAGCAATCAGCATCTTGAAGGGGGATGAAGCACCAGCAGATGGTTTGCCAGATATGGCCTTTGAAGAGCAGGTTCTGATCCATGGAGAGCTCCAGCGGTGCGAACGCTGCCATGCTTTTTTTGCCAGGTCGCTTGATGGTGTAGCCGACCCTGTCGAAGCGTTGTGCCCGTTATGTGAGTTTCGCAGAACCAATCCCTTTGGTTCGATCATGCCTCATAAATAAACGTATCTTAACTTGACACCAGCCACTTAAAACTGTAATCTTAATATAGAGAAACACGCAGTTGTTAATCAGCAGCGTTGTGTCTGGCAACGGAAACTTGACAAAGATATGGGGGTATGATTTCCGAAGCCGTGGATAACCTGGGCGCATGGGATGCTGGCTGGTAAAACTTCCTCCATCCCTACCGGCTTCGAAAACAGCCCCTTCATATGGGAACCGCTCGATTCTTGCGGTTCAGAAGAGACTGGTGAAAGGAGGTCGTCATGTCCCCGACAAAGATCAACACAAACAGACAATCTGTTCAGCGGGCAAATGAGGCTGTCTTTCGCACACAAGATATCTACGAAGCCCAGGCCTGGAGCGATCTTTCCCAACCGGCAGCGACTAGCCTTCACAAACAGCGCTATAAAACTCAGGCTAAGATCCTTGACAGGGCAGGGAGCGGCGATATTCACGCTGCTGCAGATGTGATGCATTACTTGAGCTCGAATAATGCAGACTTGCGCATGATGATGCAATCTGCGCTGCACGATTACCCCGACGCAAAAATTTGGCGTTATCTACTTAATTTCCTGGCACTGTATACCTGGGAAGACGCTTACTGGCATATCGGCCTGGTGGAACCACCGGCGGAGCGGGCTGAAATGGAATTGCGCTGCGCTGAAATCAACAAGCAAATGGGTGCACAGGCGAAGGAATCGTGTCTGCAGTCTGTGATCGAGGTCTTTGCGCTGGATGAATCGGAAAACGAGCGTAAGCAGAAAAACGACTTGCTCTCCACCACCCTGTCGCACAGCGGAGAGATATCCCCCAGGCTGCCTCCCAGCCAGGCACAGCGCCGGCGGCTGGTGCGATATGCAGCCGTGTACCTTTCGGGTTTACGCGGCGATCCACAGGTGATCCCAATCCTGGAAGAAATGATTGATGATGCAGAGCTTACATGGAAGGCGCGCGCGGTCCACGCACTGGGTGTCATTAACGATACTCGCTGTGGGCCTGCTTTGCTAAAAGCTCTGGCAAGTGGGCAACACCCTCTGCACCAGGATGCATCCAGGGTGCTCAACGAGATGGGACCACTGGCGTTGGGGATTTGGGAAGAGGCGCTGCAGCATCCCAATTCCCATGTGCGCTGGCATGCGGCAAGGGGTCTGGGTCAAGTCGGCGATACGCGCGGGATTGAGATCCTGGCGGAGGGTCTGGATGATGAAAACCAGGCAGTCCGCTGGGTGACAGCCCGTGTGCTGGCAAACCTGGATTCCACTGCCATTCCAGCGATCTTGAACGTATTGACCCAACACCGGCTGAGCGAGCCGCTGCGCCAGGCGGCAAACCATGCCTTGCATGCCATGCCCTCTCGCCTTACCCAGGAGTATTTACAGCCGCTGCTGAAGGCCCTGCACAGCCCGGCTGCCAGCGTCGAAGTGCCTCACCAGGCTCAATTGCTTTCCCTTCAGTGGAAAAGAATCCATACTGGTCAATCACATCGAAAGGAGGAGTCACATGACATCTGAAACACATTCCAATATCGTTCCCCTGTACATCTTGCTGGCCTATGACGGCTCAAAACATGCTCAGGCTGCAGTGGATCTGCTGCGCAGTCTGCCGCTTAAAAACCCAATGATCACCTGCCTGGCGGTGATGGGCAC
>CAZTMX010000035.1:14030-19093 GCA_964614855.1 uncultured Anaerolineaceae bacterium
TTTTCTGGGGTACGCAAAGTGCTCGTCGTGAGCGATGGTTCCGAATATAGCAAACGTGCCATTAACTACCTTGCACCTCCGCCCACGGATCTAAAACCCCACCTGGCGCTGCCGGATCATGTGGATATGCGTTTGATGTATGTCCTGCCGCCAGAGGTGCCGCCCGAGCTGGCTACCCGCGCCTGGAATGTCGGCCCAGAAGTGATGTACCCCGTGCCGGCGAAGCCATTGGATTGGGAACGGATTGAGATGGAAGAGGAACGGCAGGGAAAGGCGATCCTGGCAGAAGGGGAGGCACACCTGCAAGGCGCGGGCTACCAGGTGAAACAAGTGCTGGTGCGCGGTGATGCCGCAACTGAGATTATCGAATATATTCGCCAACACGAGATCGACCTGGTTGTGTGCGGTTCGCGCGGTCTGAACCCGGTAACAAGCTGGCTGCTGGGCAGTGTATCGCGCAAGCTGGTACATTATGCGGGCTGCTCAGTTTTGATTGTTAAATAAGCTCGTTTTGGGATTTTACCGGTAAGAAAGGAGAACTCATGGTTGATTTTGATCACCTGCCGGTTTGCGACGGCTGTGGTGTGGAGATAACCTGGGCGCCTGTGCTTGTGAAGCGTACAGGTGAAGGCGCAACCGCCCTGGTGCACAAACCCCTGGTGTATTGCTGTGAGCTGTGTGCCCAGGGTTTACCCTGCACGTGTGCCGAAAGAATGGAGCTGGATGATGAACGGCGCGGGTATAATAAGGGAGATGCAACCGCTGCCATGTGAAACCCTGGAAAACCGACTGGCTCTTGCTTTACAAGCGCGCCGCCCTCTCCTGGAGCACCATCTGGATGGGGTGGTGCGTTTGTTTAACGGTTTTTACGAAGGCTGCCCGGAACTGAGCGTGGAGTGGTACGCCGGGACGTTGTTAATCTTTGCGTATAGTCGAGATTTGCAGGAAATTCAGTGCTTGCTGCGCCGGGTGCAGGTCTTCTATCAGCAGAATATGCCCGGCATCGCATGTGTCTTGTTCAAAGCCAGGTACGCACCAGACCAGGCGCTGCGGCGCGGGGAGGCTGTGCAAGGTCAGCCGGCGCAGGTTGCGCTGGAAAACGGCGTGCGCTATGCCTTGAACCTGAGGCTAAACCAGGATGCCAGTTTTTATGCGGATACGCGTCTGCTGCGCAGCTGGCTGCTTGAAAACAGCCTGGGGAAGAGAGTGATCAATACCTTTGCCTACACCGGCAGCCTGGGCATTGCCGCCCTGGCGGGCGGTGCGCAGCGTGTGGTCCAGGTGGACCGCAGCGGAAAATTCCTGGCGCTGGCGGAGCAATCCCTGGTTCTTAACCGGATGGATGAAGGTCGCATGCAACTGGATGTGGGGGATTTCTACAGCCGGGCGGCTTTTTACAAACGGACAGGCGAGTTGTTTGACCTGGCAGTTTTTGACCCGCCCTTCTTCTCCACCACGCATAAAGGCAGCGTTGACCTGGCGCACCAAAGCACCCGTCTGATCAACAAACTGCGCCCGCTGGTTGCTGACGGGGGAAAATTGATCGTGGTGAATAATGCCTTGTTCTTAAGCGGGCGAGAGTACATGGAGAGCTTGCAAGGCCTGTGTACGGATGGGTACTTGAGTATCGACAAAATCATCCCGATCCCCGAAGACATCACCGGTTATCCTCAAACGATCGTGGATCAACCGCCAGTCGATCCGGCGCCGTTCAACCACCCAACCAAGATCGTGGTTTTAGGAGTCAGGCGTAAGGGGTAATTGGGCGAATTGCCTGAGATGGTAACTCCGATCAGGTGGTAGAATACTTCCATGCCTGCCAGGAGTACATCGACGCTAGCAACAGGCAGGCGTTTTCACCTGCCCGCCACTTTTCGCGCCTTGCGCCATTACAATTTTCGCCTGTGGTTTGTCGGTCAAACCATCTCACTGATTGGCACCTGGATGCAAACCATGGCCCAACAGGTGCTGGTGTACCGGCTCACTGGGTCTGCGGCTGCATTAGGCGTGGTGAGTTTTATCGGGTTGATCCCCTTAATCCCGCTTTCCTTTTGGGGCGGTTCGCTGGCGGACCGGCTTTCGAAGCGAAAAATTATTATCATCGCTCAAGTTGCGATGATGATAACTTCTTTTCTTTTAGCCGGGCTGATCTGGTCTGGTGATGTGCAACTCTGGCACGTGTACCTGATGGCGCTTATCCTGGGGGCGGCAACTGCCTTTGATCTGCCGGCGCGCCAGGCTTTTGTGGTGGATATGGTGGAAGGAAAAGATGACCTGGCGAATGCCATCGGGTTGAATTCCGCCATGTTCAACATGGCGCGCGCCGTAGGCCCGGCAGCCGCAGGTGTACTGGTGGCGGCCATGGGGGAAGCGCCGGCGTTTTTGCTAAACGGCTTCACATTTATGGCGTTAATCATCAGCCTGGCGCTGATGCGCAACCTGCCGCCGCCAGCGATCGCCAGCCAGGCGAAGGTGAAGACCCTGCAGCACATGGCCGAAGGGTTGACCTATATCCGCACCCGCCCATCGCTGATCGCGCTCATCAGCCTGGTGGCTGTCAGCGCGCTGGCCTCCATGCCGTACAGCACCTTGCTGCCGGTGTTTGCCGCAGATATCCTCAACGACAGTGCGCAGCCCATCGTAAACGCCCTGTGCGGCGGTGCGGATCCGTTGATGCACTGCCTGGCGCCTGAAGCGCTGCCGTTGGGTATCCTCTATGCCCTGGTGGGCGTGGGCGCGGTGACCAGCGCCCTGTTTGTCGCATCCCGGCAGGGGAAATCCGGGTTGGGTCGCTTGCTCACCCTGGGTAACCTGGCTTTTCCCGCCTTCTTGCTTGTTTTTGCCTTTTCTCGCTCTTTCTTGCTCTCCAGCCTCACCATGATGTTGGTCGGTTTCAGTTTTGTCTTGCAGAATGCGCTATCGAATACGCTGCTGCAAATCATCAGCCCGGATAACCTGCGCGGACGGGTGATGAGCATCTATACCCTGACCTTCCAGGTGATGATGCGCCTGGGCAGCCTGCAGGCGGGTTATGTGGCTGATTGGGCGGGTGCTGCGTTTTCGGTGGCCATCGGCGCGGCGATCTCGCTGGCGTACGGCGTTTTCATGGCAATTAAGTTCCCCAAAGTCCGGCGGATGTAGGTTAATAGTTTAAAGAGTCTGGTGAAACCACATGGCAATTTATAGAATGCATGTGGCGCCAGGGGCTGCTTGTTGGAAGGCAGATAAGGAATTGTTGAGAGCCTTGACAGGCATCTATAATGTGGGTAAAATCATATTCAAATAAATGAATGTTATAGGCTATGAAAAAGATCCAAGATAATTACAGGTTGCAAGCCAAATATTTTAAAGTATTCATCCACCCGACGCGCCTGGCGATCTTAGACCTGCTGCGTGATGGGGAGGAGTGTGTCTGTCACATGGTCGCCTTATTCGGTCTTCCCCAGGCGCACATCTCGCAGCATCTGATGATCTTGCGCGAGGCCGGGTTGGTCTCGGACCGGCGGGATGGCTGGAATATCTTTTATCGCGTGATTAAGCCAGAAATTTACCAGGTGATTGATGCCATGAACGGCATTGCTGGCAAAAGTGTTTCTAGCTCTTCGAGCGAGAAACACAGAATCAAACCAAGGAATTGTCCCTGTCCCAAGTGTAATCTTGCTGAGCAGGAACACGGGATTTTGAAAGGTAATTTGGCTGAGTAAACCATACCTGCTTTCGAATTAACCTACAAAATAAGCGGAAAAACCGCTTTCTTTTTTCGAAAAGCGTATGCGAATTAGCGAATATTATAGTGAAATTATCGCGTGACTGAGGTTGCATATTAAATCAATACAGCCGCGCATAGGAGAAAATTAATGGATGTTTTGGGATTTCTGGCGAATTTAATCCAGGGCGGTTTAGGGAACCTGGCTGCTTACCTGGCTGCACATGTCCTATTGTGCCTGGTGCCGGCATTTTACATCGCCGGCGCCATGACCGCGCTTATCCCCAAGGAATCCGTGACGCGATTTTTGGGCCGCAATACGCCGAAGTATGTTTCCTATCCGGCCGCAGCGCTGGCAGGCTCGGTGCTCGCCGTTTGTTCCTGCACGATTGTCCCTTTATTTGCAGGGATTTATAAAAAAGGTGCGGGATTAGGCCCAGCCATCACCTTTCTGTTCTTTGCCCCAGCCGCCAATATTCTGGCGTTGGTTTACACGGGCGGTGTGATCGGTGTGGATCTGGCCTTTGCTCGCCTGTTCCTCTCCCTGGCCTTCGGGATCGGCATTGGTTTGATCATGGCGTTGATCTTCAGCCGTTCCGACATGGCGCACGACAAGGCTACCGATGAAATGTTTGCTGGCCAAAACCGCAAGGGCATGCAACGGGCTGCTTTGGTGTTTCTGCTGATCCTGGTAGCCTTACTGCTTTCTGGGACACTCAAGGTGGGTTTGCTGACCAATTCGTACGCACAAGCCACGCTGCCCATTCCTGGCGTGGATGTTTTCCAGGATACCCTCTACAAATTGGTGCCTTATGATGCCAGCAAAGGCGAGGAAGGCGTCACTGCACAGGGCGCATTTTTGATCGCCCTCCTGGTTCTGATTGGAATTTCTTCCTGGAAAGGTATGGAAAACATCCACGAAGGTTTCACCCGCTGGACCTGGGTTGCCCTGGGGCTGGTTGGACTGACTCTCTTGACGGCTGCGCTGGGCATGCAGCCGCATGCTGGTGGGCTGGAACTCCTCTTTACCGGGAAGTTCTTTGCGGTGTTGCTTGCTCTGGCTGTCCTGGGCTGGTTGTTGCGAAAGCGGTTGAGCGAAGATGAGCAGCGCGATTTCTTGTGGGAATCCTGGCGTTTTGTCAAACAGATTTTCCCGCTGCTGATCGTTGGTGTGTTTACAGTAGGTGTCATCCGAGAATTGATCAGGCCGGAATGGATCCAAGCGCTTGCGGGCGAGAATACAGTCATGGGAAATCTTGCAGGTGTTGTGTTCGGTATCTTTATGTATTTCCCCACCCTGGTTGAAGTGCCCATCGCCAAAATGTTCCTCAACCTCGGGATGCACCGCGGTCCGCTG
>CAZTMX010000036.1:0-16817 GCA_964614855.1 uncultured Anaerolineaceae bacterium
CCCGCCAAAAGGACAGCCAGATTTGCAGCTTTTCGCGCCAGGATGGGTCTCTGTATGGAGAATCCACATAAGAAAAACGATCCAACCGGTTTCCCGCCAGGATGCTGGAAAGTTCATCCAACGCAGCCTGCCGTCGTTTGAATGCTTCTGGATCATGGAATAACCGGCTTGCATACCCGGGTCTACCGCCAGAAACATGGGCCAGCAGGGAAGCCTGGTCTGCAGGAATACCGTACAGCTTCTGCAACCCCAGGCTGGTTTGCTCCACCGGCACAGCCCGCAACTGCAGCACTTCACAGCGCGAGACTATGGTCGGCAATAACATCTCCGGGTTTTCCGCAGTCAGAAGGATCACCACTTGCGGTCCTGGTTCTTCCAGGGTTTTGAGCATGGCATTCATGGCGCCAATACTGGCTTGATCAAAATTGAGCAGCAAAGCCACCCGGTAACGCGCTGTGTAAGGCGACAGGGACAGGGTGTGTTGAAGATCTCGTACCTGTTCAATTTTGACCAGCATGCCCGGTTCTTCCGCCTGCACCACAGACAGGTCAGGGTGTGCCATCCCATTGATTTGCCGGCAAGCCCTGCAACTTCCGCAGGGGCGCTGCATTGGATCGGAATGCTCGCAATTCAGCGCCATGGCAAAGCGCAGCGCCAGGGTACGCCGTCCCACACCTTGTGCACCGCAAAATAAAAAGGCATGGCGCATCGCATCCGGTCGCAAATGTGCTCGCAAGGCATCTACAGCCCATTCATGCCCGATCATGTCCCAGTTCATAGACATGATTTTAGCTTAGAGTAGACAGAATAGCAACCGGCATCCAGATAATTGGATTTGTTCACCCCAGCCTGAACAAGGTACAAAGGGCTGTGCTATAATCACCTGCCGGAACAATCAACAGATTTATGACGATGGACATTATTAACTATCTCAACCCACAACAAAAAGAGGCCGTTACCGCGGGGTTGGGCCCCACCCTGGTACTGGCAGGACCTGGCTCCGGAAAGACACGCGTACTTACCCAGCGCGTCGCATACATCATCAGCGCCATGGGCGTGCGCCCTTACAACATCCTGGCAGTCACATTTACCAACAAAGCCGCCCGAGAGATAGAAAACAGGGTAGTTGATCTGGTTGGGGATATGGCGCGCGGGTTGACGCTGGGCACTTTTCATGCTGTTTGTGCCCGCATCCTGCGGCGTGAAGCCGACCACCTGCCGTTTAAATCTAACTTTGTTATTTTTGACGCCGATGACCAGGTCAGCCTGGTGAAGCAAGCCATCCGCGATCTCAATATCGATGAGAAACGCTACCGCCCTGCTGGTGTACACAGCACTATCTCAAACGCCAAGAATGAGTTACTTATACCGGATACGTTTCCGGTGCAAAACTATCGCGATGAAGTTGTGCAGCGGGTATTCAAACGCTATCAGGAGATGCTTCTCGCCAACAACGCCCTGGATTTTGATGACCTGCTGCTGTGGACCGCTCAACTACTGGAGAGTAACGAAGCTGTGCGCACACGCTATGCCCGGCGCTACGAGCACATCCTGGTGGATGAATTCCAGGACACCAACCAGGCGCAGTATAACCTACTCAAGCACCTGGCCTCCCACCACAGCAATATCTTTGTCGTTGGCGATACGGACCAATCGATCTACCGCTGGCGCGGGGCAGATTACCGCAATATCTTGCGTTTTCAAAAAGATTTCTCACAAGCCAGGACTATACTGCTTGAACAGAATTACCGCTCAACCCAAGCCATCCTGGATGTTGCCATGGCGGTGATCGACCGCAACCCGCAGCGCACCAAGAAAAAGCTGTTTACCGAGCGCGGGGCAGGAAAGAAAGTGGTATTGCACGAGACACAGGATGACCGTGTTGAAGCCGCCTATGTGGTAGAAAAAATCGCCAGCATGGTAGGCAAGCGACAGGCAGAACCAGGGGATTTTGCCGTGATGTACCGCACCAACGCCCAATCCCGTATATTGGAAGAAGCTTTTTTGAAGGAAGGTTTACCTTACCGGTTGCTCGGCGCACAGCGCTTCTACGGCAGGCGGGAGGTCAAGGACATAATTGCCTACCTGCGGCTGGTGCACAACCCGCAGGATGAAATCAGCCTGACGCGCGTGATCAATGTGCCCGCGCGCGGCATTGGCGAGAAAACCTACCAGGGGCTGCGCCAATACGCCAGCAATTTAGGTACTGCACCCGGTTCTCTACTACTTGAACTGACAAACCAACCAGAAGACCGCACACAACAAAACCTGCCGGGACGCGCAGGCGTGGTGGTGATGAATTTCGCCCAGATGCTGCAGCGCTGGGTAAAGCAAAAAGATGACCTGGCCCCGCTGGCGCTCATGGATCGCATCATGGAAGACATCGAATATGCCGCTTATATCAACGACGGCACCGAAGAGGGAAATGACCGCTGGGAAAACGTAAACGAGTTGCGGCGGCTGGCAGCCGAACACCAGGATACAGGTCTGGAAGCCTTCCTGGAGCGGGTCGCCCTGGTTTCAGACCAGGACACCCTGGGGAACCAAACCAATGTCCCCACGCTGCTTACCCTGCACGCGGCTAAAGGGTTGGAATTTCCCGCAGTGATCATCGTGGGATTGAACGAGGGCACACTGCCTCACATTCGCTCTTTCGATGATCCCGAAGCCATGATGGAAGAACGGCGCCTTTTATACGTAGGCATCACCCGGGCAAAAGACCGTCTCTACCTGGTGCATGCACAAAATCGCAGCCAGTTTGGCGGAACAGAGCCCGTCGAGCCTTCGCGTTATATCGATGATATCCCCAGCGAGTTGTTAGAGAACAGCCAACCGGTACGCCGGCTGCGCCGAGCGGATATGACTGCATCATCCAGTCCATACCGCTGGTCATCTCCCGCTGCTGCAACGCCGGCGCCAGAGCCAGAAATCCAGCGTTTCTCGCCTGGGCAAAAGGTCGAACACCCCAGTTGGGGCGGCGGGCTGGTACTCAACAGCCGCATACAGGATGGGGATGAAATCCTGGATATTTTCTTCGAACAGGTTGGGCTCAAACGCGTGCTGGCATCGGCGGCAAACCTGACCCTGAAAGAATAATCCCTTTCATGCCAGCATCTACTCTTGCCCTCGTTTATTGCTTTACGCTTCGCCGTTCACAGCTTATAATCCAAACAGAATGCCTATTTTGAAGTCGCAATCGATGGAATTTATCAGCCGCAGTGCTGAACAAACCCGTAGGGCTGGGATGCGCCTGGGCGGGTTGCTGCAGCCCGGCGATGTGATCGGTCTGGTTGGAGATCTGGGTTCCGGAAAAACCACCTTGGTGCAAGGCATTGCTGCAGGCTGGGGTTCATTAGACCAGGTTTCCAGCCCCACCTTTGTCCTGGTAAATGTCTATCGCCGTCCTGACCAGGGAAAGCTGTACCACCTGGACGCCTACCGCCTCTCAAACGCACAAGAAGCAGAGGACCTGGATTTGGAAGCGATGATGGAAAGCGGGCCGTTAATCATCGAGTGGGGTGACCGCATCAGCAGCGTCTTACCTGATGAGCGGTTGTGGCTAAAGATCAAGTGGATGGATGAAAACCAGCGCGACTTTCTCTTCACCGCCTTTGGGGCTCGCTATGAGAGCTTGCTGGCCGAATTCCGCCGCCGTGTTTTTGGAGTAGCATGATTCGCTCATCTGCATCAACCCTGTTGGCATTAGATACCTCCACCCGCGCCGTAGGACTGGCTTTGTATAACGGCGCGCAGGTCGTCAACGAGACCATGTGGCTCAGCCGGGATTTCCATACGGTGGAATTAGCACCTGCAGTCTATGAGGCATTGCAAAAAGGCGGGTTGGAAGCCAAGGATATTTGTGCAGTCGCGGTGGCGCTTGGCCCAGGCTCGTTTACCGGCTTGCGTATCGGGCTGGCGCTGGCAAAAGGCCTGGCAATTGTCCGGCATATCCCAATGGTTGGCATCCCTTCATTGGATTGCCTGGCAGCCGGGCAATCTGCAACCCAGCTCCCCCTGGCAGCAGTTTTGCGAGCCGGTCGCGGGCGTTTGGCTGTGGGCTGGTACCACTATGAAAGGGACTCATGGGGCACTTCCCAACAGATTGAAGTGCTAACCCCTGAGGCTCTGGCGCAGAAAATCCAGGAACCAACCCTGGTTTGCGGTGAGCTCAGCCGCGAAGAGCGCGAACTACTCCAGCAAGGATACCCATTAGTCCAAATAGCTTCGCCGGCGCAGTGTGTACGCCGCCCCGCGCACCTGGCAGAATTGGGGTGGCAGCGTTGGCAAAGCGGGAAAGTTGATGACCCGGCGTCCCTGGCTCCTATCTATTTACACTACAACGATCCCATCCCAGGATAGGTTTTGCGACCATTGACCCCAACCCTGGTTATCCGCCCAATGCAGGCATCAGACCTGGAACAGGTGAAGGCGATCGACCGCCTGTCTTTTAGCCTGCCCTGGCCTGACAGCGCTTTCGAATTTGAACTGTTCGAGAATAATTCTTCTATGCTTTGGGTGGCAGAAATTTCGCCGCCAGGTGAGATATCCAGAATCATCGGCGTGATCGTCATCTGGTTCATTCTAGATGAAGCACATATCGCCACCATCGCAGTACACCCTGACGAACGCGGGCAAGGTGCAGCACAGGAGTTAATGGCTACGGCGCTGATCGCCGTGGTCCAAAGAGGCATGCTCCAGGCAACACTGGAGGTGCGTGCCTCGAATATCATCGCCCAAAAGCTGTACCGCCATTTCGGTTTCGAAATCGTTGGCCGGAGGATACGCTATTATCAGGACAACAATGAAGATGCCCTGATTATGACGCTCAGCCGGTTGGATCAGGAGTACCTGAGCTGGCTTGAAACCGGTGCTTGGAAACATGCAGCCCTGGTGGAAGGAGAAAATTCATGACATCCGACGAAGTCTTAAAACAAGTTGCTGCAGAAGTAAGCGTGTGCACCCGTTGCGGCTTGCATTATTCACGCAAAAATGCTGTACCGGGTGAGGGGCCTACAAATGCAGAAATTATGTTCATCGGTGAAGGTCCTGGTTTTCACGAAAATGAGCAGGGACGTCCCTTTGTCGGTGCAGCTGGTAAGTTCTTGGAAGAGCTTTTAACGGGAATTGGGTTTAGACGAAACCAGGTGTTTATCTGTAATGTGGTCAAGTGCCGCCCGCCGGAAAACCGCGATCCGCTCCCCGAAGAGCTGGCTGCCTGCAGCGATTACCTGGAGCGCCAGATCCAGGCAATCAGCCCCAAGGTGATCGTCACCCTGGGACGCTATTCAATGGCCAGGTTTCTACCGTATGCCAAAATCAGCGATATCCACGGACAGGCTGTGAAAGTGCAAAACCGGTTGGTAGTTGCCATGTATCACCCGGCTGCTGCCTTACACCAGCGCTCCTTGAAGTCAACCATTGAAGCTGACTTTGCTCGCCTGCCGGAGCTGATTGCCAAAGCTGACCAGGCAAAAGAGGCCAGCAAACCCGAACCGGAAGAAAAACAGGAGCCCAAGCAACTCAGCCTATTCTAGGCTGTGGGAATAATTCGTATGCCCGGCATTCGCGCTTTTTACGATAAGCTGCCTGAAAGCTTGCGCATTTCCTTAAGAGGAATGCTGCCGGGACGCTTTTTGCGCTGGTATGCCCACCAGAAAACGGATGTTTACCTGATTTCGTACCCGAAATGCGGTCGTACCTGGCTGAGGTTGATGATTGGTAAAACGATCGCCGGGTTTTATTCTCTACCAGAAACTGAAGATCTCTTGTTCTTACGCTGGAAAGACAGGGTTCACCCAGAGGTTCCCCACATTACAGTCGTTCACGATAACCGCCCCATGTTACGCACATCCGATGAACTAGAGACCTCAAAAATCCAATACAAAGACAAAAAAGTAATCTTCCTGGTGCGAGATCCGCGCGATGTGGTGGTTTCCAGCTATTTCGAGATGAGTAAGCGCGGCGATTTGTTTGGCGATAACCCGTATGAAACTCAAAAAGGTGTTTTCAAAGGCAGCTTGCAAGAATTTATCTTCCAAAAGCGCAGCGGAATTGATACAATCATCCGGTACTACAATATCTGGGCAGATAACCGGTCCATCCCAGCTGGCTTTTTACTGGTACGCTACGAAGACCTGCGCTCAGATACAGCAAGCGAAATGTGGCGCATCATGGATTTTCTTGGATTGCAGACGGTCTCGCAAGAAGCCATCCAGTCAGCCGTGGCGTACGCATCATTTGAGAATATGCGCAAAATGGAAACAGAGGGGTTTGTACAGGACGGGATGCTGAAGCCGGCTGACAGACAGGACCAGGAATCCTACAAGACCCGCAAGGGAAAAGTACACGGCTACAAGGATTATTTATCTGAAACTGATATTCAACGAATCAATACAAAAATTCAAAAAGACTTATCCAGCTACTTTGGTTACCACAACCCGTAAGCGACAGTAGAATGGTAAAAACCTAGTGATCAAGAAGGTAAATAAGATGACAGCAGCAAAAGAAAAACTTATCAGCCAATTGCACAATCGCACTGCCAGGGTAGGGATTTTGGGCCTGGGGTATGTTGGCCTACCGCTCGCCGTGGTTTTCGCTGAAGCAGGTTTCCACGTCACCGGCATCGACCCGGATAAACGTAAAGTCGACACCATCCTGCGCAAAGAAAGCCATATCCAAGATGTACCCAGCGAGCAGGTTGCCAGGTTGGTCGAAGCAGGCAGATTGCACGCCACGACTGATTTTTCAGTCTTGCAGGATGTTGATGCAGTGAGTATATGTGTCCCCACACCGCTGCGTAAGACTGGCGACCCCGATCTTTCATATATCATCTCAGCCACAGATGAATTGGCAAAGTACATGCATCCGGATATGGTAGTCGTGCTTGAATCAACCACATACCCCGGCACCACGCGCGAAGTATTACTCCCCAAGCTGGGTGATGAATTGGGGTTGGTAGCCGGCGAGAACCTGTTCCTGGCATTTTCACCCGAGCGTGTCGATCCGGGCCGGAAAGATTGGACGACATTGAACACACCAAAAGTCATTGGAGGCATTACCGAGGATTGCAGTGATGTGGCTGCTGCCTGGTATGGGTATGCGCTGCAGACAGTGGTACGCGTATCTTCCGCCGAGGTAGCGGAAATGGCCAAGCTGCTGGAGAACACATTCCGTATGATCAATATCGGTCTGGTCAACGAGATGGCATTGATGTGCAACCGTTTGGGTGTGGATGTTTGGGAAGTGATCGACGCGGCTGCGACAAAACCCTTTGGCTTTATGAAATTCACACCGGGCCCTGGTCTGGGCGGGCATTGTATCCCGATCGATCCTTTGTACCTATCCTGGAAACTGCGCGCATTGAACTACACAGCTCGCTTTATCGAGCTGGCTTCCGAGATAAACACCAATATGCCGCGTTACGTGGTTGGGCGCGTACAGGATGGGCTGAATGATCAACAAAAATCGCTCAAAGGCAGCCAGGTATTGGTGCTGGGAGCAGCGTATAAGGCAGATATTGATGATGTACGCGAGTCGCCTGCCCTGGATGTCATCGGCATGCTGATCCAAAAAGGCGCCCTGGTCAGTTACCACGACCCATATATCCCCAGGTTACGGCACGACACATGGGATCTTTCCAGCGTCGGAGATTTAATGAAAGCGGTACGTGAAGCGGACTGCGTGGTAATCATCACCAATCACAGCAGCTATGACTATCCAGCTATCCTGGAAAGCGCCAAACTCATCGTGGATACCCGCAATGCACTGGGGAATACCGGACGGGACAATCCGAAGGTTGTCCGCCTGTAAATCACGGTTACAGTCGACTGCGCTCGAGAAAATCCTCAGCGCCGTCTGCAAACAGGAGTTGGTCTTATGGGAAAATATCTGGTTACCGGTGCAGCTGGTTTTATTGGGGCGCGCCTCAGTCAAATGCTGCTGGAAAATGGTCATACTGTCAGCGGCATCGACAATATGAATGATGCGTATGATATCCGCGTCAAACAATGGCGGTTGGAGCAACTTACCGGTCAGAAGAACTTTACCTTCCACAAGTTGGACATCAGCGATAAAGCTGCCATGGAAGCTGCAGGGTTCTTGCCCGTTGATCCCGCACAGGCCGGACAAAATACACCTGTACCTCACCAGGCACCTTTTGACGCGGTGATCAACCTGGCAGCGAGAGCCGGTGTCAGGCAATCGGTTGAAAACCCTTGGGTTTATGTCGATACGAATGTCAACGGTACGCTGAATCTGTTGGAATTTTGCCGGCGCAGTGGGGTAAAGAAATTTATCCTTGCCTCCACATCCAGCATTTACGGCGCCAACGCCCCCCTGCCAACCCCGGAAACCGCTGACAGCGATCACCCTTTACAGGCTTACGCTGCCAGTAAAAAAGGCGCCGAAGCTTTAAGCCATGTTTATCATTTTCTGTATGGGTTGGATGTCACCATATTCCGCTTTTTCACCGTCTATGGTCCTGCAGGTAGACCGGATATGTCAATGTTCCGCTTTGTACAGTGGATCAGCGAGGGTCGCCCGGTCAGGGTCAACGGCGACGGCAACCAATCGCGCGGGTTTACCCATGTGGATGATATCGCGCGCGGGTTAATCCTGGGTCTAAAACCCCTGGGCTTTGAGATCATCAACCTGGGTGGGCACGAAACGATTACCATTAATGAACTGATCCACACCATGGAAACCATGCTCGGTAAACCAGCGTTCGTCTCCCATCTTCCTGCCCATCCTGCAGACATGCTGGCCAACTGGGCGGATGTGCAAAAGGCCCGCCGCATATTGGGGTGGCAGCCTGAAGTAACACTGCAACAGGGCATCCAGCAAATGATCAAGTGGTACCTCGCACAGCAATCGTGGGCTAGCCTGGTCAACACCGATTGACCAGGAGTAAAAAGGATGGCTGCGGCGTCAAAGCCGCAGGCTAAAGCAAATGCCGCCTTTCCCAATCCCCAGGCTGCCAAAGCCTTTCAATAAAATGCTGGAACACGAAATGTTCCGCCGAGTATTGCGTAATTCCAGTTACCTGTTCAGCGCAAGCGGCATCGCAGCCGCGTTGAGCATGGTTCAGGGGGTTTTCGCTGCCCGTCTGTTGGGGGTGGAGATGTTTGGCGTGATGGGTGCAATCATCATGCTCGTCAGCGTGATCAACAAGCTGGCTTCATTTCGCATGGGAGAGCTGGTTATAAAATATGTCAGCGCATATGAAGAATGTGGTGAGCCGCAAAATGCCAGCGCTGTATTCAAGGGCGCAGCGATGGTGGAGATCGCTACATCAATTGCGGCTTATGGGCTTGTCTGGCTGCTTGCTGCACCCGGCGCACAAATCTTTCTCAAAGACATCAGCCTGGCAAACCAGATTACCTTTTATGGGTTGATCATATTGTTCAACTTGGTGACGGAAAGCTCCACCGGGCTGCTGCAAATCTCCAACCGCTACCGCAAGCTGGCAGGCTGGAATATCGCCCAGAGCATCACCACCCTGGCTTTTATCTTAGGCGCCTTCTTCCTTCACGGCAGCCTGGTCCATATCTTGCTGGCATATATGGCTGGAAAAGCCGTGAGCGCGTTGGGATTGGTGATCCACGCATTTTCTGAAGCGAGCAGACGTTGGGGTAAAAATTGGTGGGAATCTTCCATAATGACGCTGCGACCCAGGTTTAAAGAACTGGCGCACTTCGCCATCAGCACAAACCTGAGCGCCACGATCAGCCTGGCGACCAAAGACAGCGAAATCCTGTGGGTATCCTGGCTGCGTTCACCGGTCGAAGCGGGTTATTACAAGCTAGCGCTTTCTCTGGCAAACATGCTGCAAATGCCGACCAGCCCGCTGCCGCAGACAACTTATCCCGAGCTTGCTCGCGAAGTCCAGCGCAAAAATTGGCCGAATGTCCGCTATATCTTGCGCCAGGGGTCCATGGTAGCTGGCGCTTACAGCCTGGTCGCCACCGCCCTGCTGGTAATATTGGGAAAGCCGCTGATCAGCCTGCTCTACAAACCCGAGTACCTGCCCGCCTACCCCGCATTGATCATCTTACTGGTTGGTTTCATTGCGGCAGATACTTTCTATTGGCGGCGCGTGGCTTTACTTTCGTTTGGCAGAGCGGATTTCCCTGTCAAGGTGAATGCCATCCTGGCAAGCCTTAAAGTCCTGGGTACGCTTGTATTGACGCCAAGATTTGGTTTCCTGGCAAGCGCGGCCCTACTGGCAGGTTTCTATTGGGCTATTTCTCTGATATCATTTTTTAAAGTCCGCCAGTTGATCAGAGAAAGCGAGCAGGCAGCATGAAGATCGCCATGATCGCCCCCAGCGAAATACCGGCGCGCCGGGCAAATACCCTGCAGGTGATGAAAATGGCACAGGCGCTGTGTGAGATTGGCCACCAGGTCACCCTCATTGCCCCTGCAAACCCTGGTTCCCCAGCCTTGAAAGAAGGAGAACAACCCACCTGGCAAACGTTGGCACACCATTACGGCCTATCCAGAGAATTCCCTATAGAATGGCTGCCCGCTCGCCCGGCATTTAAACGTTACGATTTCAGCTTCCAGGCTATTCGCCGGGCGCGTGCCTTGCAATCTGACCTGATCTACACCCGCCTGCCGCAAACTGCCGCTATTGCCAGCCGCCTGGATATACCCACCATGCTGGAAATCCACGACTATCCACAGGGTCAAATGGGGCCGTGGCTGTTTCGCTGGTTTCTACATGGACGCGGGGCTATACGCCTGGTCATTATTACCCGCGCCCTGGCTGACGACCTGGAAAAGAACTTTGGCACAAAGCTGCACCCGCCGTTCACAGTGATTGCTCCGGACGGGGTGGATTTGAGCCGGTATCAGAATTTCCCATCGCCACATGAAGCTCGCAGGACAATATCCACAGCAGCCGGGACAGAAAAAAGCCCTGCATGGGTCATCGAGCGTCTCTTTCATTTAGAACCGGATCGCTTCACCGCCGGGTATACAGGTCACCTGTACCCGGGGCGCGGATCAGAAATCCTGGTTGAGTTGGCTACCCGCCTGCCTGAATTTGCATTTATCATTGCCGGCGGGGAGCCTGGTGATGTCATACGCTTACAAAATACCGTGGAAAGACTGGGGTTAACCAACCTCGCCCTGACTGGGTTTGTACCCAACGCAGAGCTGCCGCTGTACCAGGCTGCCTGCGATGTGCTGTTAATGCCTTACCAGGAACAAGTTTCCGCTTCTTCCGGTGGAGATATCGCACGCTACCTCAGCCCAATGAAATTATTCGAATACCTGGCTTGCCAGCGAGCTATCCTGTCCAGTAATTTGCCCGTTCTGCGCGAGGCGTTGAATGAACAGAACGCCATCTTACTGCCGCCTGGTAATATCGACATGTGGGCCAAAAGCCTACGCATGCTACAGCGGGATGGAAACCTTCGCTCCAGGCTGGCAGCACAAGCAAGCCAGGATGCCAGCCAATACACGTGGCAGACACGCGCTTTCCGCATCATGGAAGGGATCATGTGAATAATTCGGAACAAAACCCGGTAAATGAAACCACTGGTGTACACACTCTCTGGCAGATCCCAGCAACAAAAACCTGGGTCACCTGGCTGGCCGGTATCCTGCTTGTTGCCAGTACAACCTGCCTCGCATCCAACAATTTTGCATCGCTCCAAAGTTGGTTTAACTTTTTATGGGTCACCCTGCTGGCAGCCGGAATTCTGGCGCTTGGGCTTTATCTCTTACGCAGCGAAAACCTGCCAAAAGGTCTGGCAGCGCTGGTGATCGCTGCAGCCGTCCTGCGGTTGGTATTCGGGGCAGTGTGGTTGTATGCGCTGCCAGCCTGGGGGCACGGTACTGAAGCAGAGAAGGCTGGTTATGTGATGGCGGACGCCAGCGCCCGAGACCAGGCAGCCTGGAAACTCGCCCAATCCAGCAAACCGCTTCTCAACGCCTTTAGAGATAACCGGGCTGCCGACCAATACGGCGGGCTGTTATTCATCAGCGCCTTCATTTACCGATATTTTGCAGGAAATACCCATTACCCCCTGATGATGGTCCTGGGCAGCGCGGCGGTCTCAGCGCTGAGCGTGGCTTTTACCTGGGCATTTGCCAGCCGCCTATGGAGCAGCCAAATTGCCTGGCTGGCAGCCTTAATCGTTGCATTTTTCCCCGAAGCCGTGTTGATCGGAAGCTCGCAGATGCGCGAAGCCTTTACCATGACCCTGGGCATTGCTTCTTTTTACGGGCTGGTGAGGGCCCGGCAGGAACATTCAAAATATGCTGCCCTTTGGCTGATTTTCCCACTGGTTATCTACCTGCCATTTTCACCGCCTTTTGCAGCCATGCTGCTGGGGATGCTGGTTTTGTTTGCCCTGTTTACAACCACATCTTTTTTCAAATACCGTCCCGGGCAAACCAGGTTGTGGCTGATCATTGCCCTGTTGAGTATCCTGATCCTGGCAGGTTTGTGGTTAGTCTTGAAGCAATTTACACCTGAAGGCATGAGCAACCCTGTTGAAATGCTCAGTTGGTGGCTGCGCAAATCGGCTGGGCTGCAGGCGTATCTCAGCAAAATCGCTTCCGGCTGGCTGCAAAAAACCTTCAAAGCCATCCCCGAATGGGCACAGATTCCGTTATTGGGCGGGTATGGGGTGCTGCAGCCGTTTCTCCCGGCAGCCTTGTTGGTTGGAAGCCATGCCCCCATCTGGCCGTGGATAACTGGTGTGCGCTCCATCGGCTGGACGCTGCTGCTGGTGCTCCTGATTTATGCACCCTTCCTGGCTATCCGGCTGAAAGAAGAAGGGCGGTTTGCCAGGGCTATCAGCCTGGTCGTCTGGCTTGGAATTCTTATTGCCTCCTTCCGCGGGGGCGGTGACATGTGGGATAACCCCCGCTACCGGACCGCCTGGCTGGGGTTACAGGCGTCCCTGGCAGCCTGGGCGTGGATCGAACATCGCCGCCTGGGTGACCCGTGGCTGCGCAGGTCGGGGTTGGCATTGTTTGCGCTGCTAGCCTGGTTCCTACCCTGGTATGCCAGGCGTTATTTTGGGTTTGACTGGCCTATCGTGAATATCTTTTTAACGATCGGTTTGGGTGTTGCCAGCGCAGCGCTGCTCATCTTTTGGGATTGGTTCAGATGCAGGAGAAGGGTATAATTCAAAAAATGAATTTTAATGAATATCCCCAGGAGCGTGATATGTACCTGTCGATCGTGATCCCGGTTTACAACGAAGCCGAGAGCCTTGACCTCTTGTATGACGGCATCCGGCAGGCGCTGGAGCCGCTCAATGAGGTGCGCTGGGAGGCAATCCTTGTCGATGACGGCAGCACAGACGACAGCTTTCAGAAGTTGGCAGAATTAGCCAAAGCAGATGCTGAACACATACGGGTGGTTGCTCTGCGCCGGAATTTCGGGCAAACAGCGGCGATTGCAGCAGGTCTTGACCATTCGCAGGGCGACATCATCATCCTGATGGACGCGGATTTGCAAAATGATCCTGCGGATATCCCCCTGATGCTTGAGAAAATCCGCGAAGGCTATGATGTGGTCAGCGGATGGCGGGTAAATCGCCAGGATACTTTCCTGACCCGCACCCTGCCCTCACGCATCGCAAACGGACTGATCTCTACAGTCACCGGCGTCCACCTCCACGATTATGGTTGTACGCTGAAAGCATACCGGCGTGAGGTGCTCACCGGTTTCCGCCTTTACGGAGAAATGCACCGTTTTATCCCGGCGTATGCCAATTCCGTCGGTGCCAGGATCATCGAGCTGCCTGTCAACCACCATCCAAGGAGATTTGGCAAAACAAAATACGGGTTAGCGCGCACCATGAAAGTCGTGCTCGATTTATTCACGGTCAAGTTTTTGCTCAGTTATGCCAATAAACCCATTTACCTCTTTGGCGGCACGGGGATCGTGCTGATCGCGCTCAGCCTGATCACGCTGGCTTTCCTTTTTGTCCGCAGGGTGTGGTTTCAAGTTTCCGTTTTTGATTCTCCATTTTTTCAGATGAGCACCATGTTTATCATCCTGGGTTTTCAATCCATTCTGATGGGCTTGATTGCAGAGCTGCTGGTTCGAACCTATCACGAATCACAACAAAAACCCACCTACACTGTGCGCAAAGTGCTGCCTGGCAGCCAGTCGCAGGCAAACAACAAATAATCCCACCTACACGATGGATTTCTGATGAACTCATCCAGTCGACCGCCTTCCAAAGCCGGCATGCTCTTGCGACTTTCCGGCACCATCCTGACCATTGCCCTGCTTATTTACCTGCTGGGACAACAGGGCTGGCAAGAGATTGGGCAGGCGTTTTTACAGATCAGCCCCTGGCGGTTTTTTCTGGCTTTGGGTTTTATGATCCTCTCCCGATTGTTTGTTGCGGCGCGTTGGCATGTCCTTTTGCAGACTGCCAATGTAAATACATCTTACAAGAATAGCCTTCAAATAACCTTAGCCGGTCTGTTTGCCACCAATTTTTTGCCGACCACCATTGGTGGGGATATGGTTCGCCTGGCGGGCGCGCTGCGGATGAACATCGATGCGGCAGTCGCTGCGGCATCCCTGGTAGTCGACCGGCTTGTTGGTATGACCGGCATGGCGATGGTTTTACCGTTCGGGCTGCCGAGTTTTTTCCAGGCAAACCAGCAGCAAGGAATGCTGCCCGGGGTTACTTTTTCCCTTTCTGCTATTTCCGCACCTGGCTGGCTCCAGAATATCTGGCAGAAAGGCATGGGGGTAGTGCTGCGCATCACTGATGCCCTGCGCCTGTGGCTAAAGAACCCGCGCAGCCTGCTGCTGGCGCTCCTTTTTAGCTGGGCGCATATGTTGTGTTTTTTTAGCGTGCTTTGGCTGCTGTTGGATGGTCTGGGTGAAAACCTGTCATTTTGGCTGACGGGTGGTTTATACAGCCTGGTGTATTTTGTCACCCTGCTGCCATTCTCTATTAATGGCTATGGTTTACAGGAAATTTCCATGACCCTTGTTTTTTCAAGGTTCGGTGGAGCATCCATCAGTAGCGGGCTGACCCTGGCGCTTTTGTTCCGCACGCTGACCATGCTTGCCAGTTTACCGGGCTCGCTGTTCGTGCCCGGTTTGCTGCAAAAGACATCCCAGCGGGGCAAGGATCAATAATAAATGAATTCCGACTTTACTGGTAAGCACACACTTTTCATCCGAGGCATTCTCATCGGAACGATCTTGCTGCATGCTGCCGGGTTGTACCAGTTTGTGACGCCAGCAGTTCAGGCAGGATTTATTCCGGCTTCGCTAAAATGGTCAGCAGCCAGCCTGGCAGCAGCACTCTTGCTGGTTTTTGAAGTCCTACTTTTAGCGCTCACCTGGCACAAGGTGCCTGGCTGGACTGCGCGGGGGTTCAACTGGCTGCTGCAGCAATTTTCCCGATTGAAGTGGCTGAATATCGTTTTACAACTCCTGGCTGTGGCAGGCTTTACCTTCCTGGTGCTCAGCCGCTACGGCATCTATTTTAGTGGGGTTTTTACCCGTTTATCCATTTTTTGGGGAGTATCCCTGGTTGGATGTTTTCTTTTGCAGGCATTCATGATAAACCGCAGCAAATCCCACCAATACACCTGGGGGATAACGCTGTTGATTTCGCTAATCCTATCCATATTTGTCTACAACCTGCTCGCCCTGCTACAAGATATCTCTGCCTACCCATTTACCCTGGGATGGTCAGAAACCAGCCGCTTTTATTATGCCTCCCTCTTTCTAGCAGAAAAAATCTATGGTTTTCAAACCCCGCCTTCGGTGCTGCATCCCAGCCGCTACCTGATGCAGGCAGCCCCCTTTTTGTTACCAGTGTCTCCCTTGTGGCTGCACCGTGCCTGGCAAGTGTTCTTGTGGATCGCTGTCTCCCTAGCGACAGCTGCAGTCCTGGCAAACCGTCAGATTTCATGGCGAGAAAAGCCCCTGCGCAGTTTTCTGTTTATAGCCTGGGTTTTCGCCTTTCTGATGATTGGACCGGTTTATTACCATCTGCAAATCCCGTTAATACTGGTCCTTTGGGGTTTTGACCGCTATCAATCCGAACCTGCATCGAAGAGATTTGCGAAAAACCTGCTGATCATCCTCGCCGCATCTCTCTGGACTGGGATCAGTCGTGTCAACTGGTATCCGGTCCCCGGTCTACTGGCTGCCGCAATCATTTTTCTTGAGCAGCCTGTAAGCCGCCCCAATCTCCCACAAGACCTGCGAGAAAATAGAAACCCGCGCACTGCCTTCTGGCAGGTCATCCGTTACGGCATCCCTCCTGTGAGCTGGACAATCCTGGGTACAGCGATAGCTTATGCCGCCCACTCGGCGTATATTCTTTGGTCCGGCAACGACGCCAGTGAATTTGCTTCCAGTTTTAGCTCCGATCTGCTCTGGTATCGCCTGTGGCCCAGCTCGACTTATCCGATCGGGATTCTCCCCGGCATTCTGCTTGTCTCGCTGCCCATGTTTTGGGCTATTTGGGAGAAACTTCGGCACTCAAAGGATCAGCAACCCGTGTGGAAGCTTGTCCACCCCATCCGCTGGACTGGGTTGGGATCCATATTGCTGGTGTTGTTCGCAGGCGGGCTGGTGGTGAGCGTTAAAATCGGCGGCGGTAGCAATCTGCACAACATGGATGCCTATTTATCCCTGCTGCTGGCTGTATTTTCATGGATCATCTTCAATAAACTCAATTTGGAGGAGCCGGTTGCCTGCAATACAGATGAGCAGAGCGCTTCCACAGAAGAAGGCCTAGCGGATTATTTCCCAGAGAATACCGCAACCAGCCCCAAAAAACCAGAGAGCACCGGCAGCCTTGTTGGCGGTC
>CAZTMX010000036.1:16917-19006 GCA_964614855.1 uncultured Anaerolineaceae bacterium
CTGCCGGTTTTCCCTGCGCAGGAGACGATTAACCGCAGCCTGGCAGTGATTAACCGGGCTGTAAAAGAAGTAAAATCCCCTGATCCCCAGGTATTATTTCTGACTGACCGGCATCTGCTCACATTCGGATATACCCAGGGAGTAAAGTTAATCCCCGAATACGAGCGCGTCTTTTTGATGGAAATGGCTATGGCAAACAATCGCGCCTACCTGGAGCGCTTCCACGAAGATCTCAGGACGCATCGCTTTGATCTGATCATCAGTGAGCCCCTCTTTATCCAGCAAAAAGGCCAGGGTATCAGGTTTGGTGAAGAAAATGACGCCTGGGTGGAAAAGGTCTCGAAAAAAATTCTGTGTTATTACAAACCCAGGACGCTGCTCAAGGATGTACGCATTCAAATCTTGATCCCGAGAGAAAAACCGGGAACCTGCGAGTAAATTGACCTTGACCTGTATCCATACCGGGTTATAATTCAACGGCTGAATTTTAGATATGATTATTGAAGCAAACTCCGATCCTGATCGCGAATTGATTTTGCTTACGCAAATCGAAGGCGACCCTGACATCACCCAGGCCTCGCTGGCATCCCAATTGGGAGTGGCAGTCGGCACGGTAAACTGGCATCTCAAAAGGCTGGTTGCCAAAGGGTATGTAAAAGTGAAACGCGCCCAGCGGCGAAAACTGCGCTATATCATCACCCCTGAAGGCCTGGCTTTTCGTGCGCATCTCACCATGAACTATATCGACACCTCCATGCGTCTTTACCGGCGCACACGCTTACGCGTGCGCGATCTGTTGGCTGAAGTACGCCAGGCAGGATATGACCAGGTGATCATTCAAGGCGAGGGGGATATCGCCGATATTTGCAGGCTCACGTGTCTGGAACAGGGTATTCGCGTTGTTGACGATGGTTCTCACCCCCCCACCAACCCTGTGCTGGATGTCGGTGGGATGAAGGTTCAATTGATTATGGAGAAACCGCATCATGGAAAATAATAATTTCTGGCAAGACCAACGTGTGTGCGTCACCGGCGGCGCTGGTTTTCTCGGCTCCTTCCTGGTCGAGAAACTCAAGGCTCTCCAGGCAAAAGAAATATTTGTGCCAACAATTGAAAACTATGACCTGGTCAATTTAAAAGACATCCTGCGCATGTTAGATGATTCCCAACCGGATATCATCATCCACCTGGCTGCCCTGGTTGGCGGCATCGGCGCGAACCGCGCCCGACCAGCGGATTTCTTTTACAGCAATCTGATGATGGGCGTCCAATTGATGCATGAAGCCTGGAAATTCGGGGTGAAAAAATTTGTGGCGGTCGGCACCATTTGCGGTTATCCAAAATTTACACCGGTTCCCTTCAAAGAAGAAGACCTGTGGAATGGATACCCGGAAGAGACAAATGCTCCGTACGGCTTAGCCAAGAAGATGCTGCTGGTACAGGCACAGACTTATCGCGATCAATACGGTTTCAACGCCATCTTTCCCCTGCCGGTTAATCTATACGGACCGCGAGACAATTTCAATCCGGAGACATCCCACGTCATCCCCGCCTTGATCCGCAAAATGCTCGAAGCTAAAGATACAGGAGCAGAGCAAGTCGTCCTGTGGGGTGACGGCTCTCCCACGCGCGAGTTCCTCTACGTGGAGGACGCCGCCGAAGGCCTGGCATTGGCGACCGAAAAGTACAACGGGCGTGAGCCGTTCAACCTCGGCTCTGGTCAGGAGATTTCTATCCGTGATTTAGCCGCTCTCATCGCACATATGACTGACTACCACGGAGAAATCGTCTGGGATACCAGCAAACCCAACGGGCAGCCGCGCAGGGCTTTGGATACCAGCCGTGCTGAGAAGTATTTCGGTTTTCGTGCCAGCATGCCGTTGGAAGAAGGCCTGAAACGCACAATTGGCTGGTATCAAGAATTCAGGAAGCAGGGATAGGTGATACACGCAGCCGAGACCTTATCTCTCATTTCAGGGAACCTATGACAGAGATCACACAAATTTCCAGGCCAGAAGATGAAGTCTTGTTCATCAAGCCCACCCGCGGCTGGTCGGCACTTAACTTAATGGAGTTATGGCGCTACCGT
>CAZTMX010000037.1:0-18969 GCA_964614855.1 uncultured Anaerolineaceae bacterium
ACATTTCTTGGGGCGGGTAATCTGGCAGGGCGAGGCGGAAAAGGACACCGGGATACCTGAGCAGGTACTCGGTTATCGCGCGGAAAGGGTTTTGCGATCTCCGGCAGATGGGGTGATTGAAACATGCATTGACATTGGTGATCGCATTCAACCCGGGCAAACTGTGGCATATGTGTCGGGCATTGCGGTCAACGCTCCCTTTGGTGGTGTCTTGCGCGGGTTGATCCATGCTGGTCTACATGTTAAGAAAGGGGCCAAAATCGGAGATGTGGATCCCAGGGATAACCCGAACTATTGTGTGCAAATTTCCGATAAAGCTCTGGCGATTGCGGGGGGTGTGATGGAAGCAATCCTCAGCCAACCTGGCTTGCGCAGTTCATTGTGCAGTGGCAATGAAGCTGGTTGATGCATTAGGATTATCGTCTGATGTCCGATTGGCTCTGGTTGGTGCTGGGGGAAAAACCAGCGCACTGTTCCGGATCGGGCGAGAAATGCTTTCAGCCGGTGGTGCTTCTTCTCAGGTTTGGTTGAGCGTCTCGACACACCTTGGAGTGGAGCAGCTTGTTTACGCAGACCACAGCGTTGAGATCAATAATCCAAAGGATTTACGGTCTTTTTTTAAGGCTGGTCTACCGGGGATTTGTCTGCTGCACGGTGAAAGGGTGCATGAAGAAAGAGTATCAGGCCTTTCCCCAGAAATGTTGGATGAGCTTAAGCGCCAGGCTGACCTGGACGATATCCCCATTTTGATTGAGGCAGATGGCTCCAAAAAGCTTCCCCTGAAAGCGCCAGCTGGTCACGAACCGGTAATCCCAGGTTGGTGCAGCCAGGTGGTGGTTGTTGCTGGTTTGTCCGGTTTGGGACAGCCATTGTCCAGTGATTGGGTGCATCGACCGCAGCTTTTTTCCTTGTTGAGCTGTTTGACTGTAGGGGAAGTGATCACCAAAGAGGCTCTCTTGAGCGTGTTGGCGCATCCGTTGGGAGGATTAAAGGACATCCCATACCGTACAAAGCGCATTTTGATGCTTAACCAGGTGAATTCTGCAGAAAAGAAAATAGATGGTGAGTGGTTGGCGGCTCGACTTGCTGGAAAATATCACCGGATTATTCTTGCAGATCTCGCACGTCCAGTTGGGGAAGGGGAGATTCTCGAGGTGTTTGAAGCTGAGTAAATACATAATGGTGATCCTGATTGACTGAAATACAAGGCATATTACAGGGTTGAAAATCAGCCTCAAACTTGGTATAAAGATATCATGAGAATATCCAGATAAGGACATGAAGAATAATGAATGTTGTTCGATCATTTATCGCAATATCACTCTCATCTGAAATTACCCGGCAGTTGGAGATTGTCATTGATACCTTAAAAGCCCAATTGCCAGGGGTTCCACTGCGATGGGCGCCAGCCCAGAATATCCACCTGACGATAAAATTTCTGGGTGATGTCTCTGTATCCAACCTGGAGATGCTAAAAAAGATCATTCAAGTCGAAGCCAGTCATCATTCTGCCTTTGAAATGAGCGCCGGCAAACTTGGAGCTTTTCCTACACCTCAGAGACCGCAGGTCTTGTGGGTAGGCTTGGAAGCGGATCAGGAACTGTTTGCCCTGCAGGCAGGAATTGAAAATGAAGCAGCCAGATTGGGGTATCCGCGTGAAGAACGCCCGTTTTCCCCTCACTTGACCCTTGCCAGGACGGGTCGGAATGCATCCCCGGAAGATATCCGGCGCATCAGTTCTGTTATAAAGGCTTCCAAAGTGGGGTTTCTGGGTGCTCAGAAGGTACAGGAAATCCATCTTTACCGCTCTGATCTTCAACGCAGCGGAGCGGTTTATACACGATTATCTTCAGTTCGGTTACAATAGCATTTCAAAAATTCTTTAGACGAGGTGACATCTGGATACGCATGAAATAGCTCGAAGAATAGTCTCTTTCCTGGAAGAGAAAAAAGGTGAAAACATTGTCCTGATGGATATCCGCGAAGTATCCGATTTCGCGGATTATTTTGTAATCTGTTCTGGCACCAGTGACAGGATGCTCCAGGCTCTAGCAGACCAACTGGTGGATGATTTGCGCAATAACCACATCGCACGTGGAAAAATGGAAGGTGAAGCGCGGGAAGGCTGGATTTTGCTGGATTACGGCAATATTGTTGTCCACCTGTTCTCGCCTGACCGGCGTGATTATTACCGCCTGGAAGACCTGTGGGCAAAGGGTAAAATCTTGCTGCGATTGCAATAACCCGCGCCTCCAATCACCATCACTCCAAAGTCAATTTATCGCTTTCTGGCGTATGCCGGTGTGCCAGCTCTGCTTCGATATCTGCAGGCTTGAGCCCGTGTTTTGAGATTAAGACCAGTAAATGATAGGTGAGATCTGATATCTCCTCGATCAAGCGCTGGTCCCCCTGGCCTTTGGCTGCGATGATTACTTCGACAGCTTCTTCGCCGATTTTTTTGAGAATCTCATCCTCTCCAAGGTTTAATAACTGGTTGGTGTAAGACCCCGGTTTAGGATGTAGTTTACGATCCTCAATTATCTCAAAGAGTTTCTTGATCATTAAATTCCTCCAGGTTGCGGTAAAAACAACTGATTGCGCCGGTATGGCATGCAGGACCGGACGGGATTACTTCTAGCAACAAGGTATCTGCATCACAATCAACCAGGATGCGCTGGACTTTCAGGGTATTGCCAGAGGTTTCACCTTTGTGCCAGATTTGTTTACGGCTGCGGCTCCAAAAATGTGCCTCGCCTGTCTGCCGGGTGTATTCTAAAGCCTCTGCAGTCATCCAGGCAACCATTAACACCTGCTTTGAACTTTCGTCCTGGACAATTGCAGGGATCAGTCCATGATCGTCGTATTTGAGATTTTTCATAGCTCCTTCTCTCGCTTACCATCCACCCGGCCGTACAGGTACACCCTGTGCGAGCAGATATTGCTTCACCTGGAGGACCGATAACTGGTTGTCATGAAACAGGGAGGCAGCCAGAGCTGCGTCTGCTTTGCCATCAGTCAACACTTGTGCGAAATGCTCTAACTTTCCGGCACCCCCGCTGGCGATCACCGGTACATTGACCACCTGGCAGACGGCGCGCGTCAACTCGATATCGTAACCAGCCAGGGTGCCGTCGGCGTCCATGCTTGTCAGCAGGATTTCCCCGGCGCCCAAGGCAACTGCCTTCTCCACCCAGGTAAGAGTGTCCAGTCCAGTTGCAGTTCTCCCTCCATGAATGTACACTTCCCAGTGATTTTTTTCCACACGGCGTGCATCTACCGCCAGGACAATACACTGGCTGCCAAATCGATCTGCACCTGCACTGAGTAATTCGGGATTTTGCACGGCTGCGGTGTTAACCCCGATTTTGTCTGCACCTGCCAACAGCACCTGCCTCATCTCTTCGACGGAGCGAATGCCACCCCCGACTGTAAGCGGCAAAAAAACCTCATCCGCAACCTGGCGCACCTTCTCGACGGTTGTCCGGCGCCCCTCAGGGCTGGCGGAAATATCCAGGAAGACGAGCTCATCGGCGCCCATGCGGTCGTAGATGCGGGCATTCTCCACCGGATCACCCGCATCGCGCAAGTTGACAAAATTGACGCCTTTTACTACTCTGCCATTTTTTACATCCAGGCAAGGGATGATGCGTTTTGCCAGCATAGCTCTCTCCTGTGTACCCATTAAATGCGTTGTTGGAAAACCAACGCCGATGCCAGGTCGATCTTGCCTTCGTAAAGCGCCTTGCCGATAATCACGCCAGGTAAACCAGCCTGTGCAGTTTGCTTGACATCTTCAATCGAGGCTACGCCCCCAGATGCAATCACATCCAACCCTGTAGAGCGAGAAAAATGCAGGGTTGCCGCCAGGTTTAGCCCCTTTCCGCCGCCATCGCGCTGGATGTCGGTGTAGATACATGTACGCAGACCAAGCTGAGAAAACTTATTCCCGATGTCGATAGGATCTACTGTCACGGCTTGCTGCCAACCCCGGACATTTAGCTTTCCTTCTCGGGTATCGATTGCCAGGGCAATCTGTTCGGTGCCATATTTCTCCAGCGCTTGCATGACGATCTCCGGGCTTTCCACCGCCGCACTGCCGAATATCACCCGCCTGATACCCAGTTCGATCAACCGCTTAACATCTTGCATTGTACGTACGCCACCTCCCCACTGGATGGAAACCGGGTGTGCGGCTTTTTCTGCAACCTTTAGAATCTCCCCTAGCGCATCCAGGTTTTCGCTGCCCCCATCGCCGAAAGCGCCGTCCAGGTTCACTACATGAAGCCAGCTTGCGCCTGCATCTATCCAGCGCGCAGCTGTTTCTGCCGGGTCGTTTCCATAAATTATCTGTTGTTTTGGGTCTCCCTGTACCAGGCGGACGACTTTGCCATTTCGCAGGTCAATGGCAGGGTAGATGGTGAATGGGGCGATATAGCTCATGTTTCGATCTCCACAAAATTTCTCAATATCTGTAAACCAATTTGCTGGCTTTTTTCGGGGTGGAATTGGACGCCGAATACATTTCCACGAGCAACAATCGAAGCAAAATTGACGCCATAGTCCGTGCTGGCTGCCCAATCCGATTGCAGGGTAGGCATGCAGTAAAAGCCGTGATTGAAGTAGGTGTAACTTCCCGAAGGGACACCTCTTAGCAAAACAGTATCTTTTAAAGGATGGATCTGGTTCCAGCCGGTTTGAATTGATTTCAAGGATGGGTCTGAGAAACGGTAGACACGACCAGGGAGCACTTGCAGCCCTGTCACCGTGGAGGCTTCTTCGCTGGATTCAAACAAAAGCTGCATCCCCAGGCAAATACCCAGGAAGGGCTTACCCTGTTGAATAACCTGATGGATTGTGGGAACCAGCCCTCGTTGCTGCAGACCTGCCATGCCTTCGCCGAAAGCGCCTACCCCTGGCAGGATAACTTTTCTCGCGTTTTCAATGTCCTCTCCCGAGGAGGTCAGGATCACCTCGGCGCCAACCGCTGCCAGAGCTTTCTCAACGGAACGCAGGTTGCCGGCGCCGTAATCGATCAGGGCGACAGGTTGCATTCTTGACTTGGGGGTTTGTCCTTGCTGATTTTGAGACATGTTTTTTCCGAAGTTGATCAGACCAGGGTGCCTTTTGTGCTGGGGATATTCCCTGCCCTGCGCGGGTCGATGCGTGAAGCCTCGCAAATTACCCGCCCCAGGGCTTTAAAAAGAGCCTCCGCCTGGTGGTGGTCGTCACGACCATATAAAATGCGAGCATGCAGGTTTGCGCGGGCATTGAAAGCCAGGCTTTCTAGAAAATGGGTAAACAGGCTGGTGGGGATAGTGTTGATCGCCGGGGTGCGCCAATCCACCTGGATGACCGGGTAGGGTCTGCCGGAGAAATCGACGGCGACAAAGGCAAGCGCTTCATCCATAGGGATGTAAGCTGAAGCTGTGCGCACAATCCCTTTGCGGTCGCCGAGTGCCTTATCCAAAGCCTGTCCCAACACAATGGCACAGTCTTCCAGGGTGTGGTGACAGTCGATTTCCAGGTCGCCTTTGGCCTGGATCTCCAGATCCAGCAAGCCGTGCACAGCAACATGGCGCAGCATATGATCCAGGAAGCCGATGCCAGTATCAATCTTGTTTTTCCCGCTGCCATCCAGGTTTAGATGGACATAGACATCGGTTTCAGTAGTTTTACGTGTGATTTCCGCAAGGCGCATGGTTTACTCCATTTCTCTTAGCTTGTTGATCAAGCTGTCTGATTGGGCGGGTGTGCCGATACTGATGCGGATGTGATCCTGCAAACCCGGTTTGTTAAAATAGCGCACCAGGATACCCGCTTTTGCCAGTTGGTTCTTCACCTGGCTGGCGTCTCTACCTGCCACACGGCAGAGGATAAAGTTTGCCTGGGAAGGATATGGTGAGAGCCAGGAAAAGCTGGAAAGCGCTTGAAACAGGCGTGCCCTTTCACGGATAATTCTTTTGCCAATATCTGACAGCTGCTGGCTGTTATCCAGGGCGGCAATGGCAGCCTGGGAGGCAGCGACGGAAATATTATAAGGTTGTTTGGCTTTCCACAAATACGGCATGAGCGCGCTCGGAAAAGCGCCATAACCAACCCGCAGCCCAGCCAGCCCAGCCCATTTGCTAAAGGTGCGCAGAACAACCAGGTTCTTTCGTCTGGGCACTTCCTGGATCATGCTTGTACCCCGATCAGTGAATTCATAGTACGCTTCATCCAACACAAGAATTAGCGGCATTTGCAGGATTTTTTCTATCTCCTGGCGCGGCACCAGGCTGCCGTCTGGGTTATTTGGCGAAGCCAGGAAGATTAATTTCGGTTTTTCCGCTTCAATTGCTCTCAAGATGGCGGGGAGGTCCAGGCTGAAATCTGGTTTGCGTTTTACCGCTATGACCTTTGCCTGGTTGAGTTCACCGTCAAAGGCGTACATACCGAAAGTGGGCGGGCAATTGATGATAGCGTCGCCCGGATCCACCAGGACGCGCTGCACAAGGTCAATCAACTCATCGGCTCCTGCGCCAGCCAGCAAGTTTTCTGCTGGAACGCCCAGGTGTGCTGAGAGTTTTTGGCGCAGTGCCTGGCTTTGTGGATCAGGGTAAATGTGCATGTAATGTAGTTGGCAGAGGGCAGCTTGCACAGCTGGGATGGGTGCGTAGGGGTTTTCGTTTGCATCCAGCTTGATGATGGCTTCTGCTGGCAAGCCTAGCTGTTCGGATAGCACATCGTAGGGCAGGATCGGCTCGTAAGCCGGCATCTGCTGGAAATGTGGGCGAATGAAGCGGGTTGCGTCAAACCCCTCATTTGGCATCAGGCTCTCCTTGCCGCTGCTGGGCGGCTGCGGCGTGGGCAGTCAGGCTTTCTGCCCTGGCAATTTCGGCTGCTAATGCGCTCAATCGCACACCTGTATCCCGGTCTAATTCGATGATGCTGTTGATTTTTACGAAATCGAGCACGTTGAGTGGTGAGGCGAAGCGGGCGGTTCCCCCGGTGGGCATGACATGGCTGGGGCCGGCGACATAATCCCCCAGGACTTCAAAGGAGTACTCGCCCAAGAAGAGGCCGCCGGAATTCTGGATATGACCGGCGAGCTGGCGTGGATTTTCAATAGCCAGGCACAGGTGCTCTGGAGCATAGGCATCCGCCAGGGCAGCCGCGCTCTCCAGGTCGGAGGTGAGCACAATTCCGCTTTGAAATTCCAGGGATTGCGCAATGATCTCTGAGCGTGACAATTGCTCAAGCTGGTGGGCGACTTCCGCCTGCACTCCTTGTGCCAGCCGGATGTCCGGGGTGAGTAAGATGGCAGAGGCCAATGCGTCATGTTCCGCCTGGGCTAATAGATCAGCGGCTACCCAACGCGGGTTGGCGGTTCCGTCCGCGATGATCATAGTTTCTGTAGGACCGGCCAGACCGTCCAGTCCTACGAATCCGTACACTTGCTGCTTTGCCAGGGTGACAAAAAGGTTTCCAGCGCCGACGATTTTATCGACTTTTGGCACGCTCTGGGTGCCGTAGGCCATCGCAGCGATCGCCTGGGCGCCGCCAACCTGGTAGATGCAAGGCAGACCGCATAAATAGGCGGCAGCCAAGATCGCCGGGTGCGGATTGGGCGGTGTACAAACGATGCTTTCTCTCACACCAGCCACCTGGGCCGGGATGACGGACATCAACAGGGAGGACGGCAGCGGCGCAGTTCCACCAGGTACGTATACACCGACTTTTTGGATCGGTGTGAAGCGCTGGCCGATTTTTCCGCCGAGCGTGCCGGTTTCCCAGCTCGGTACCGGCTGCAGGCTGTGAAAGGCGCGGATACGCTCTGCGGCACTTTGCAAGGCATCCTTGAGTGCCTTGGGCAAGGTTTCGAAGGAGTCTTTGAGAATCTGCCCATCGATTACCAGGGTCTCCAGGTGAGTTTGGTCAAGCAGTTTCGACCAGTGAAACAGGGCTGCATCGCCTTCTGAGATCACTGAAGCGAGGATTTGTTCCACAGCCTGCGCAGGTGTGCAGCCCGGACCAAATATTTCTTCGGTTCTTTTGAGTATCCCGGGTGGGTACTTTCTTCCGGTAGGGGTGCTGCGGCGTAAAATGCTATTCCGGGCTTCTTCAACAGATAAGATTTCGATCATTTTATTCCTCCAATGCAGCTAACATATCCTGGTATGCCTGCGGCTCTTCCTCAAATATGTAGGATACCGGCGCAACAATCACACCGCTGCCGCCGATCTGGCGCAACTCATTAATCGCCAGGGATAACTGGTCCTTGCGCACAACCAGGTGGGCAGCATACCAGTCTTCGCCGTCGCGCGTGATTACTGGGGAGATGGTTGGCCCTTGTAAGCCTCCGATCACTTTTTGCCCAAACATCAACCTGGCGATGCTTTGGGGAGAATCGCCGCGCATATTGGCGAAAACTGACACATTTTCAGCGCCGCGCTGGAATGCCACAATAAACTCCAGTAATTGGCGCGCCATGGCTAACACATCAGGGCGATTTCTCAGCGCACTGCGATTGGCTATCAGACAGGATTGCGAGCGTAAAATCAGCCCATCTTCGATAACTTTCAGACGGTTGTCTCGCAAGGTTGTACCGGTGGAAATCAGATCCACGATAATATCCGCATAACCGATAGTTGGAGCAATCTCCAGTGTCCCTTCGGCGGAGATCATCTGTATATCGGGAAGCCCGTAATCGTGAAAAAAGGACCTTGTTAGATTGGGGAATTTGGTTGCCACACGCAAAGGTCTGCCATTCTCGGCCTGCCAATTTGCCAGGTCGCTCATACTGATGATGTGTTCCAGGCTCTCCGGGACGATCACATTCAACGTGCAATAGCTGGTTTTTAGATCCTTTAGAAGGACCATCATTTGGCCATTTTCTTTTTTGCGCTCAGAATAGATATCCCAACCACTGATCCCGAAGTCTACGCTGCCATCACGCACACTGGTTACGATATCTCCGGATCTTTGGAATAACACCGTTAGCCCCGGTAAGGAAGGGATGGTCGCCCGGTATTGGCGGAGGTTGGGTTTGTAAACGCCTAATCCAGCGCGCCCCAGCATTTCTAGCACCTCTTCCGCCATACGGCCTTTGCTGGGTAAAGCCAGCCTGATTTCTTGTCGTTCTTGAATCGCCATAAATTACCTCCGTTCATGAAAAATAAAAAACGCTCTCCTATCCGGAGAGCGCTTATATTTGAAAAAAATGGAATGGCTAAGCCAATCCTTTAAAGCAGCCAACTCCGGCCGTCAGGTCGGTACTGTGATGATGAGCATGATGATGAGCAAGATTCTTGATTGGCTGCATGTTGGTTTTCATATCGGTCACCATTGTACTGCATCCGGAAGGATCGTGCAAGGGAATAGCTCACCGTACTTGAGCGGTTTTTAAAGGCTAACAAATGGATGATGTAAATAAATATATCAAAGTTGTTGGGGGTTTTCCTTGACCCCGGTGGTTCAGAAGGTTACACTATGACCTATGACTGAAGTTGCATTTGAGTCATTCCTGATTTTCGCTTTGATTTTATTCAACGGCATGTTGTCCATGTCTGAGATCGCCCTGGTCTCTGCGCGCAAAATCCGCCTGCAGCAGCGTGCAGAACAAGGAGACGAAAAAGCCCGGCTGGCGCTTGATCTGGCGAGAAACCCTTCCCGGTTTCTTTCCACGATCCAGGTCGGAATCACCTTAGTAGGCACCTTGTCAGGTGCTTACGGCGGCGCCACGCTGGCAGGGGTGCTGGCTAAAAGCCTGGCGCAGGTTCCTCAACTGGCGCCTTACAGCAGCGGCCTGGCGCTGGGTATTGTGGTCTTGTTGATCACATACTTGTCATTGGTGCTGGGAGAACTGGCGCCCAAGCGGCTTGGCTTGAGCAATCCTGAAAGGGTCGCGGCTGTGGTCGCTGGACCGATGCGTACGCTCTCTGCAATCACCAAACCTGTTGTCCATCTACTGAATGCATCGACAGATTTTGTGCTGCGTTTGTTTCAAATCCACCCGCAAGATGAGCCGTCAATCACAGAAGAAGAAATCAAGCTGCTGATCAAAGAAGGCACCCATATTGGCATACTTGAGAAAAGCGAGAGCCAGATGGTGACTGCCATTTTTCGCCTGGGCGATCGGCGAGCTGAGGCTTTAATGACACCGAGAACAGAAATTGAATGGTTGGATTTGGATGATGATTTAAAGGATAATTTATCCAAGATCATTCAAAGCAGTCACAATCATTTTCCTGTTGCCAGAGGTTCTTTAGATCAGATCCGGGGGATATTGGCTGCTAAGGACCTGCTGATATGTGAGCAATCACAACCCGCAAAGGATCTCATTCAGTTTGTCAGCCCACCTGTATTTGTCCCAGAAAACATGCCAGCCATGGATGTTTTGGATACCCTGCGCAAGGATCCAAAGCCTGCAGTGGTGATGGTGATTGACGAATACGGAGGCTTACAGGGGTTGATCACTGCGCAAGATATCTTGGGAGCGATCGTTGGCGAAATACCCTCTGGTGAACAGGGAACGGAACCCGGCATCTTTCGCCGTGAGGATGGCTCATGGTTAGTGGACGGCAGGCTGCCAATTGATGAGTTTGGGGAAACATTCCCAATGATAAAATTTCCAGATGATGAAAGGGGTTATTACCAGACCCTGGGGGGATTTATCATGAGCAGCCTGGGCCGGATGCCGCAGACTGGCGATTCCTTTGAGTTTAGAGGAATGCGGTTTGAAGTGGCAGATATGGATGCTATGCGGGTGGACAAAGTGCTCATCACCCCCATTATCCTTCCACTCGATGCTGCCAATGAGCTGGCTGAGTGAGGTGATTTGCCGAACTTTTGGTGGCAACTGGCATTGAAATTGCACACAAATTATTCGGCCGGGTGGCTTGTTGTGTTTGGGCAAGAAAAATATTAAAGCGTTGATTGGAATGAATAGATTATTGAATTTTGTATAAATCCAATATATAATCATATTAATCCAATTCTCTTGTTGTTGTGGGTCTATTGTCTGGTATTCCATTATTCATCCAATACTGCTTATCACTTCGGGAGGACAATTGTGACAAACATAAATAGACTTATGATGGTCTTGATGGCGGTTATTCTTGTGGTCGTTGGGGCAGGAATATCCGCACAACCGGCGCAAGCTTCTGGTTGTGGTTACTACCATGTTGTAAGGCCTGGTGAAACCCTATCGTGGATTGGTAGATATTACGGTGTCAACTGGGTGTACCTGGCTCAAGTTAACCATGTCGCTCCACCCCGCTATGTCATTTATGCCGGGCAGGTATTGTGCATTCCTTTTGGTGGTTATCCTTATCCACCACAACCGCCTTATCCACCAGCGCCGGTGTCAAATGTTTGGGATTATCGCGTTGTCAAGGTGGATCAGGATGCAACAGTAAAAATCCGGACAAGCAACTTTCCAGATAATGTGCTATTTGAAGTCTCCATTGGAAAATTGGTAGGTGGTTCGTACCAATGGATAAAAGTTGCTGATCTCGACTCGGATATTGGCGGAGCATTCGCCAAAACATTTGATATCCCTGTGGAATTTTATGGGACGAATCAACTGGCTATTCGCCTGGTTCAAGCCAAGAAGAACACAAAGGTCGTACACACATTTGGCAACTATGATGCGCTTTATTACGGCCAGGCATACTATCCACCCTGTTGTGGTTTGAATTATCCAAACTAACCGCTGACGGGTTGGGAACAGGTATCCAGCGAAATTCTGATGAAATCAGCTCCACGCTGCAAGGCGTGGAGTCTGGTGGTCTTAACGAAGCCGCTCTTGAGCGGCTTTTTCCATTGCCCGGTAGCTGGCCTCGAAAACAGCCTGAATGGATTTTTGCTCTTCGGGTGTGAGCTGTTTCCCCTCGAGTGGATTTGAGGGCGCCTTTTCAAGTTTTTCAATCCATTTAAGCAGTGCACCTCGGTGTCCACTGGCTCGCCGCGCCCAAATAGAGTCGACCGAGACCCTTTCTAATCGTTCTACCAACAAGCGCGCTTCTTTAAGCAGTTCTTTTTGCGTGGCCATGCGTGTTCCACGTACCATTTTGCAGGTAATTTCCTCGGGTAAGACAGAAAGGTGGTTTAGAGAGGACAATCTCCCTAAACCACCCTGGATTATCTAGTCTGTCAAGGGATCATTCACTTGTCATGATGAACAAGGGGTTCATTTCAAAAGTGTGGTAGAAAGGCCGCAGTCTTTCAATGTTGTAGTACTTACTGACATTGACGACCTTCTTTGTGCTGGTGACCACATCAATGGGCATATTATCGTACCTACCGTTGCGCAGGACAACCAGTCGCCCGTGAACGCCTTTCAGAATCAAATCCAGCGCCAGGTTGCCGTAAGCCATGGGCACGATGGAGTCGATTGCATCTGGATCGCCGCCGCGCACAATGTATCCCAGTTTCTGATTGATTACATTGATCGTCTGGCCGTTGTTGAACTTGGGTGAATGTTTGACCAGCTGGTTAGATACCAGGTCACCGATCCCGCCCAACTTGGCATGGCCGAACATATCTTTTTCCTGATCCGAGAAGATCATTTCACCGCCGGTAAACATGGAGCCTTCGGAAACAAGGACAACGGAATATTTGCTGGGGTTGCGGTTGCGGTCGTAGGTCAGAAGTTCAGTCAACTGCTCAATATCAAACTTGTGCTCCGGGATAACGCAGCGATTAGCAGCGCCAGCCATTGTGGGCAGCATGGCTGTAAAACCTGCGTAGCGACCGAAGACTTCCAATACCAGGAAGCGCTCGTGGGAGCCGGCGGATGTGCGCAGGCTGTTGGTCATCTGGATGGTGCGGGTGACACAGGTACTGAACCCGATGCAGTAATCGGTACCAGGGACGTCGTTGTCCATGGTTTTGGGGATGGCGATAACTTTGAAGCCTTCGCGGAAAAGCCGAACGCCAACGCTTAGCGTATCATCGCCACCGATCGGGATAAGCGTGTCAATTCCCAGGAAATCCAGGTTTTTAAGCACCTCCGGGATGAGGTTATTAACATCCTCTGTATATACGTCCTTGAGATGTTCTGGAACTGCCGATTTTTTAATAGACATCGGGTTGGTGCGTGAGGTGTGGATGAAGGTACCGCCAGTTCGCCCGGCTTTGTTTACGATTTCTTCTGTTAGAACCTGGTAGTTTTCGCTGTTGTCAGCTTTCGGGTCACGCACCAGGTTCACCAGACCTGCCCAGCCGCGGCGGATGCCGATCACCTGGTAGCCTTCTCGCAGGGCGCGGATCGTGACTGCGCGTATGGCAGGGTTTAGCCCGGGGACATCGCCGCCGCCAGTGAGAATACCGATTACACCTTTTTTTGTCTGAATATTTGCCATTTGATTGCCTCCAAAAAAATCTCTGGATAAGGTCTTGCTGCCTGTTTTCCAGATTAAGATCTTTACAAATAATAGGTATTACCCTGTTTGTGAAACAAACCACTGTAGAGGGAAATTAATAATACGGCTATTATTTTTTCGGGTAGTATTTTACCCTTTTTCTTGATTCCATGCGGACTCTTTGTACACATCCAAAAAGTAGATGCAACCTGGGGTGAAATTTCCCCCTTGACAGATTCCCAAAAGGTTCCTAAAATTGGCGCATTATCTGGAGCCTAAAGAGATGAACTATTTGATGCGCTCGATGTCCATGCCCTGGGCGGGGGCTGAAACCACCGCCTGGGTAATCTTTCCTGGAAAGGTTATTTCCGTGTAACCTGTAAGGTTCATGGTACAGACGGCGGACAGCCTACCGCAAATGTGCAAATTTGCGACTGGCTGCCCGCCGTTTTTATTTTCTAAAAAGGAGACATTTCATGACAGCACCACGCACCCCACGAAATTATGGTTTCACCACCCGACAGATCCACGCCGGACAAACACCTGATCCTACGACTGGTTCAAGAGCTGTGCCTCTTTACCAGACCTCAGCCTATGCTTTTCGGGATATGGATCATGCAGCCCGTCTATTCTCACTGGAAGAAGAAGGGAATATCTACACACGCATCATGAACCCCACAAATGATGTGTTCGAGAAGCGCTTATCAAATCTTGAAGGAGGCGTTGCAGGCCTGGCAACCAGTTCAGGTCACGCTGCGCAGGCGCTGACAGTGCTGACCTTGTGTAAAGCAGGGGATCATATTGTGGCGGCGTCTGCACTTTACGGCGGTACTGTCAGCCAGTTTAGCTTCACTTTCCCGCGCATTGGTATCGAGACGACGTTTGTAGATGGGCGTGATCCGGAGAATTTCCGCCGGGCGATACGTCCCAACACAAAGCTAATTTGGGGTGAAACCCTGGGAAATCCCAGTATCAATGTGTTCCCCCTGGAAGCCGTCAGTGCGATTGCCAGGGAATACCAGATCCCTTTGGTGATCGATAACACATTTGCCTCTCCTTATTTGTGCCGCCCATTTGATTGGGGTGCGGATATCCTTGTCCACTCCACCACGAAATTTATTTGCGGTCACGGCACGACGTTGGGTGGCGTGATCGTGGACAGCGGAAGATTTGATTGGAAAAGCAGCCCGCGCTTTCAAGACTTCCGCACACCTGACCCGAGCTATCACGACCTGGTTTATGCTGATCTCGGCTCCACCGCTTTTATTACAAAAGCCAGGGCACAAGGATTGCGCGATTTGGGTCCCAGCCAGTCCCCATTCAATTCCTGGTTATTGATCCAAGGCCTCGAAACGCTCAGCCTGCGCATGGAACGGCATGTTCACAATGCACAACAAACAGCGGAATTCCTTCAGCAGCATCCGAAAGTGAGCTGGGTTACCTATCCGGGTCTGCCGGATCATCCGGATCATGAATTAGCCGGGCGTTATCTGCCGAAGGGACCTGGTGCGGTTTTGGGGTTTGGAGTAAAGGGCGGCTTGCAGGCGGGCAAGAAGTTTATTGATCACTTGCAGCTGTTCACCCACCTGGCAAACCTGGGCGATTCAAAAAGCCTGGCAATCCACCCGGCCAGCACAACTCACAGCCAGCTCAGTCCAGAACAACAAATCCAGGCTGGCGTCTCTCCCGATTTCATTCGTCTGAGTATCGGTGTGGAAGATATCGAGGATATCTTGTGGGATCTGGATCAAGCCCTGGCATTAGCATAGCACCATAGAAGGGATGCCCGGTACTGCCGGGCATCCCGAAAAAATGATTTTAAATCAAGAGGAGGTATCATGCCTGTAATCATTCCGCAAACCCTGCCTGCCAAGAAGATATTGGAACATGAAAATATCTTTGTGATGGGCAAAAAAAGGGCGACACACCAGGATATCCGTTCATTGAAAATTGCTATTGTAAATTTGATGCCGACCAAGATCGTGACCGAAACACAGCTCTTACGCTTGTTAGGGAATTCTGCTTTGCAGGTAGATGTGACCCTTATTACACCCGAAACGCATCGATCCAAGAACACGCCGGCAGAGCACTTGTTAGCTCATTACACATCCTTTATGCGGGTGAAAAATCAGAAATTTGACGGCTTGATCATCACAGGTGCACCTGTTGAAAACTTTGATTTTGAACAGGTGGATTACTGGCCTGAATTGCAGCGAATTATGGATTGGAGCGAGACCAATGTTACCTCAACGTTCCACATTTGCTGGTCTGCCCAGGCCGGGCTTTATCACCGCTATGGTGTTTCAAAATTTCCCCTGGAAAAGAAGATGTTTGGGGTTTTCCCCCACCGTGTTATCAGCCGGAATGAAGAAATCCTAAGAGGTTTTGATGATGTGTTTTACGCTCCGCACTCAAGGCATACAGAAATCCGCTTATCCGATGTAGAGCGGATAGCGGATTTGCAGGTCTTGTCTGTTTCAGATGAGGCTGGGGTTTATATTGTTGCCTCGCGCGACCGGCGCAAGTTTTACATCACCGGACATTCCGAGTATGATCCTGAAACCCTCAAAGGTGAATACGAGCGTGATCTGGCTCGCGGGTTGCCTATCCAGATGCCAAAAAACTATTTCCCTGGCGATGACCCTGATGGTGAACCCCTGGTGCGTTGGCGAGGGCATGCTCACCTGCTCTTTTCCAATTGGTTGAACTACTGCGTTTACCAGACCACGCCGTACGATCTGCAGCACATCCCAGAGGGTGCAATCCACGCAAATTTCTGAAGGGATCAATCAGTGCGCCAATATTCGCCACCGCCCCCCTGGCGGGCCATCAGACCGGTCTCAACCAGGCTGCGTCTCAAATAGGCCGTATCTTCCGAGTACTGAGACAGGATTTCATTGACCATTTTTTCGCTGTAACGCTTGCCAGGTTCAAAGGCTTTGACGACGAAACGCAGGATGGCACCCATTTTCTTCTGCTGCATTGGAAAGCGGATGATACGCTGGTCAGGTGTCAGGTAGTTTTTAAGCACCTTTTTGTCGTAATCATCTATCTCCACCTCGGCGGTTGGGATTTGCAGTGCTTCCTTTGACAACAAGCGTTGCGCCATATCATCCAGGCTTTTTGTTTCCAGCTGGTAAATACTGTAATATCCCTCTGCGCGGGCAGAGACTAACCTGGCTTTCGATAGGCGGGACAGGTGGTGCGATACCGTGGATGAAGAGAGGTTCACCTGTTCAGCCAGTTGCTCCACGGATAGCGGCTGTTGCGCCAACAAGCCGATGATCTTTAACCGGTTTGGATCCGCCAGTGTTTTGAAGAAATTAAGCAGTTCTTCGAAATTATTAGTAGCATCCATTTCTATCTCCTTGTAAATATATTGATGTGTATCAACATAATTTTATTCATTTCGACTTATTTGTCAAGGGGTGAATGGATGGCCTTTTGCCAATTGGTTCGATTAATCATTCAGATAAGTTGAAAATGCGCTTCCAATTCTGGTAGGTTGACACCCGTGGAGCGTACTTCGAACATTGTATTTAACGGCATGTTTTGTGGAATATGGACAAAAACCTCTAAAGCCAACTGCGGAATGATCACTTTTCCACGTGTTCCGTTCTTTTCCACCAATACCGCTTGGCCGCACCAGTCTGGATTCTGCTCCAGATAAATTAACGTCCAATGCCGTCTTGAAAGACCTTCGGCAGCTGCAATGCTGGCACTGGCAATTTCGGCTGTACCCAGGCGCGCCAGGATTTCTTGTCCATTCAGTACTGGCTCGTTCTTTAAAAATGCTCGCAGCTGCTGGTGAACAGTCAGATCCAGGTAGCGCCGCAGCGGGCTAGTAGCCCGGCTATAAGCCGGCAGCCCGACGCCGGCATGCGGCATGGGCAGGCTGCTGACCTGGCCGCGTTTCATCGCTCGGCGTTGGGCATAGTTCCGGGCAAGATCTGTGGCGAGATGGGAACCCTCATGGCTCTGAGTGCCAACTCCCATAGAAAATGAGACTTCTTGCGTGGCAAATGGAAAGGGTAATTCCTTTTCGATGGCAAAACGAGCAGCAGCTTCTCCTGCCATCAACATGGCTTCCCGCACCATGTCCCGGCTGCGCAGACGCAGGAGTGGGCGGATATCCACTTGCCCTTTTTCAACATGGATGATCACCTCGGGGAGATCGATCATGGATGCGCCATTTGCTTCACGGCGCGCCTGGTAAATTTGACTGAGTTGGTGGAGCCCAAGCAGGTTCCCAGTGTCCAACAGACTCTCGGCCTGCTCATAGCTCAGTCTTTTAGCCTTAATGACAGATGGATGTATTTCTACCTGGGTGATCCCTCCTTTTGCATCCAATGACATACGGAAGGACAATGCAGGAGATACCGCCTGGAGCCCGATCCCCAGGATTTGCACGAGTTCCAGGGGCAGCATAGAAACCTGTCCTTCGGGAAGGTAGAAGGTTGCGCCGCGCTCGCGTGCATCCAGGTCGATCGGTGTGTTAGGCCTTACCAAAGCAGCTGCATCGGCTACATGCACCCAAATACAACCAGCAATGATTTCACCATTTTCATCCAAATGCAGACTTTCCAGGCTGACAGCGTCGTCCGGGTCCTGGTTCATGTGGTCATCAATGGCATACGATTCCAGGTGGGTCAAATCGAGACGTGGTTCATCTTGCAATGTCGGGATTGGGAAATCCGGTTGGTGGGTGGATATGCTGAACCTTTCAGGATAGGGGTTAAAGTTGGGCTGCCAGGCGCCGCAAGATATCAGCAAGGCGTGGGCGTTTTCAATTCGCTGGGTTCGCCCAAGCTCGCGCAGCAGGCGGCTTTCACTGCGCTTACCCAAGGCTAGCTGTTCCGTCTCTTGTAGAAAACGCCGGTCTTGTTCCTGGATTTTCTCCCCACCCTGTATGCGGTTCAGAAAATCCTGCCAGGCGTTGTTCTCGTCCTTACGCCGCTGGCGTGCAGCCAGGGCTTGCTCCACTGTCTCAACAGAAGTAGCCGCGATAGATTCTGTGCTGCCTGTAAAATAAAGACCGTCTTCCAGGGCTTCCCAGGTTGCCCAGGCTGAAGAAGGAGTAAATTCTCCAAAGATCCATTCAGACAGTTCCGGCAAAGTATAGCGCGCTTCGGTATCTTCACTCAGGAGCTGCCAGGCTGCTTCAATATCGCCTTCCAATGGCTTCAGGTCTTTTAATTTGGCAAGCGGCCCAGGGTGAAGAAAAATGACATCTTTTGGGCGAACTTTGGCACGGTTGCCATCTTCAAGCTCGATTTCCAGGCGCGGTTGAATCTGAGCGATGCGTGCAGGTCTTTTTTTATAAACGACCAGGTTGTTGATAGACAACACTTCTTCAGTTGACATGACTGCCTTTTCTGAAATTTCGGCATGGTTAGAATGGTTTGGATTATACTGGAAGAAAGAATGAATTATTCAAGAATTCGGAGATAAATCATGCATGCTGGTGGTTGATTTGGTTTTATGGCATCCATTGATGAAAAGCCTAAAGTTACCTGGGCACTGTAAAAAATTTATGTTGGTTTACACCAGGCACAATTCAATTGGCTACTGCAAGAATGAATGTTAATGAAACATTAGCATTCCTTGCATTTATCCGCAAATCATG
>CAZTMX010000038.1:0-18541 GCA_964614855.1 uncultured Anaerolineaceae bacterium
CCGGTGAGACCGGCGCTCGGCAGGCTCATGATACCGGAGAAAAGCTGGGAGATGAACCAGAAGCCCAGGAAGAAGATAGCCGGTAGCTCAAACGTCCAGAAGAAGAAAATCACTGGAACCAGGGTTACCACCCTGGCGCCCGGGAAAAGCACCAGGTAAGCCCCCATAATGCCAGCAATTGCACCGCTGGCGCCAATAGAGGGCACGGTGCTGTTTGGGGCGACCAGCGTCTGTGCCACCCCTGCCGCCAAACCGCTGAGCAAATAAAACACCAGGTATCGGGTATGCCCCATTCTGCCTTCGACATTGTCGCCGAAGATAAACAGGATCCACATATTGCTGAGGAAATGTATCCAACCGCCGTGCATAAACATATGGGTAAAAAATGAGATTAGCGGCGCCGGGTTGGCTGCCAACATCACGGGCTGGCTCAGGTTCAAGCTGGCTGGGACTATACCGAAACTGTAAATGAACTGGTTCAAGCTTTCCGGAGGCAGTGACAGCTCGTAAATAAAAACCAGGGCGTTGGCCGCGATCAATAACCAGTTTACAACCGGCGATATTGAAGAGCGAATAGTGTCTCGAATCGGGATCATAGTACCTTACCTGGAGCAGAAAAAGTGTTCACAGTATAAACGCTTTTGTATTTTTTGGGTGCTGTTCAAAAAATATTTTTTGATGGCTAAAGGCGCAGGCTCATTTCCGCCGGCCTTACACTGGCTGAGCGACGATGATCAGTTGGGGTGAATCTTGCCCGAAAGGATTTCGATCGTAATCGCCGTACAACTCTATGATGGTGAAACCAGTGCCCCGGATTTCATGCAAAAATGTCTCAGTTGAAGCCAACTCGTGGGCAATGGTCGTACTGGTCCTTTCGATCTTGCCGTCCGGAAGCAGATGATCGTAATGCCAGGTCAGGATGAAATGGCTGGCGCTTTTTTCCCAGGCGCTGCTAACTTGAACCGGTTCACCATCCACCGGGTGATGAAAAAAATCCTCGACCTCTGGATCGGCTTTTGCTGGCAGTTGATCCAGCAGGGCCGGGTTTGCCAGGCTGGTTACGAATGCGCCATGCGGCAGCAGATGCAAATGCACGCTTTCCAAAGTGGCTTTTCGTCTGTCTTGATCCAGGGTGCTGTATGTGTTGCACGGTAAAATAACCAATCCGAATTTCTCTGCGCAGTGAAATTCAGCGCAATCGGCCTGGAAAACGAGGGGTTCTTCCTGTAGATTCTTCTGCGCGTTCTCAATAAAGCAGGAGAGCATAGCGAAATCATTATCCAACCCTAAGATCCGGTGCCCGGCTGCATGGATAGGCGCGTAAACACGTCCTGTTCCACATCCCAACTCAAGGATTGGGTCAGGAAAACGCGATGCGATCTGCAACCAAAAAGGGATATCTTGTGCGCTTTGGGTGTGATGGGTATGGTAAAGCATAGGAAACATTGGACTGGCTCCAATCTATTGCTGTGTACTCACGATTTGAAGTATAATAGCGGCCTGTCAATCTTGACGTATCTCAGTACTACGCATTATACTCATGTTACTCGGGGCGTAGCGCAGTTCGGTTAGCGCACCGCGTTTGGGACGCGGGGGTCGGCGGTTCGAATCCGCCCGCCCCGACTACAATTAGCAGCCTTAACAACGGTCAAACCAGGGTAGAGAGATTTATGGCAAAGAATAAAGTGGATGGCATTATTGAGTCTGTGCGTTACACACCCGATGGACAGGTGGATTGGGTGCGGGCACATTTGCGTAATGGCAAGATCTATACCGATTGGGTGATCCTCGAGCGAGACAAGCTGATTCAGGAAATCAAGTCTGGAAAAGAGTTTCAAACAGGAAAGCGCCTGCCCTACATGGGCGGGATGTTTGAGCTAAAAGCTGCGGTTAAGGTTGTACAAGATAATGGAAAAGAAATCCTGGTGGTTGGAGACAAACAGGCCTCACACGACCACCTGGAAGATGTGCCGGTGATTTGAAGTCGGAACACTGTTCCGACTTTTTTATATAAAGGTCCTATCGTTTTTGGCTACCCCATATCTTTCAATAATCATTCCTGCATATAACGAAGAGCACCGCTTGCCTTTCACTTTGCAGCAGGTGAAGGATTTTATCGCTTCTCAACCGTACCGGACAGAGGTCATCGTGGTCGAAAACGGCAGCAGAGATGGGACCTATGCGATTGCCCAGAAATATGCAATGGAAAACGACAGTTTTCGCGTGATGCATGTAGAGCCGCCTGGAAAAGGCATGGCAGTCAGGTGCGGTATGTTGGAGGCGCAAGGTGAGTACCGCTTTATGTGTGATGCGGATCTCTCAATGCCTGTTGACCAGATCAACCGTTTTCTGCCGCCGCAACTGCAAGGGTGTGATATTGCCATTGGATCGCGAGAAGCCCCAGGTGCAGTGCGTTACAACGAACCCTTGTACAGGCATTGGGGCGGCCGGCTGCTCAATTTTCTTATCCGCCTTCTAGCCCTGCCGGGTATGCATGATACGCAGTGCGGGTTTAAATGCTTTTCGGCAAAGGCAGCACAGGCGCTTTACCCCCTGCAAACCCTGGTGGGTTGGTCCTTTGATATAGAAATATTGTTTTTGGCCCGAAAAAAAGGCTTTAAGATTATTGAAGTGCCAATCCCCTGGTATTACAACCCGGAAAGCAAACTTAACCCGGTTAAAGACGCCATCAACACAGTCCTGGATATACTAAAAATCCGGAAAAATGCAATAACCGGTGTCTATGATCCTGGCAGGCGCCCCGCCGGTGGGGTAGATCTGGGGGGTTGATACGGAAAAGTATCGTCCTGCCGAACTCCCGAAACATCCCGATTTGGTTATTGAGTCTCAACTCTGGGACAGCGGTTTGCAGCTTGTAGCTGGGGTGGATGAAGCAGGGCGAGGCGCTCTAGCAGGTCCTGTTGCGGCCGCGGTGCTGGTGCTACCGATTGATCGATCTCTATGCTTGACTTTGCACGGCGTGCGTGACTCGAAAAAAATGACCCCGCATGCGCGCCAGATGTGGGCTGAAAGAATTGTAGATATATCCCTGGGTTTTGGGGTCGGGTTTGCATCGAACATCGAAATTGATGCGCTTGGCATCCTGCCAGCCACACACCTGGCGGTCCGGCGAGCACTGGATGAGTTGGCGCAGCCAGTTCAGCATGTATTGGTGGATTACATGCCCGGTTTGCAGCTTTCCCTTCCCACCTCTCAATTAATCAAGGGAGATGCGCGCAGCCTGAGTATAGCTGCTGCATCTATTCTGGCAAAAACAAGTAGGGATGCATGGATGTGACAACTGGATCGGGAATACACGGAGTATGGTTTTCACCACAATAAGGGCTACGGCACCAAGATGCACAGGCGAGCTTTGGTACACATGGGTCCTTCAAGTGTACATAGACACAGTTTCTGTTATCGAATATCGGATATTGATGTGGATTAGCTCCTGAAAGGAAATGGACAAGCTATGGATAAGCGAATAACCAGCCAATTTGGTTTATGGAAGAGCCCGATATCTCCAGTACATATGGCGCAGGGCTTGCGACTGATCGACCTGGCATGGGCAGACGACGGCAGCCTGGTCTGGTTGGAGGGGCGTGGGGACCGCAATGTATTGGTGATATCACCGCCAAACCGTCAGGCACAGCGCGAGCTAAGCAGCAGCTTTTCGGTGCGTGCCAAAGTTGGCTATGGTGGGGGTGATTTCGCCGTTAGCAAGAATACAGTGATATTTGCTGATGCCGAGAGTGGGCGTCTCTACCGGCAAGCGTTGCACGGAGGCCAGGCTCAACCGGTTACACCCGGGTTTGGGGCTGCTGCTGCACCTGTTGTCTCTCCGGACGGCGCATGGATGTTATTCATTCGCTCCTATGAAGGACAGGACAGCCTGGAAATTGTTGACACGCAGGGGGTATATTGGCCGCAAAAACTGGTCTCGGGGAACGATTTTTATATGCAGCCGGTTTGGGCTGCGGATGGTAAGCGCATCGCCTGGGTATCCTGGGATCATCCGAATATGCCGTGGGACGGGACTGATCTTTGGCTTGGAGAGCTGGAATTTTCCCCAGGACAGTTGCCTGGATTGGTCAGATCTGAGCGACTTGCCGGTGGTAAGGAGATTTCCATCTTCCAACCGGATTTTTCGGCGGATGGTCGTTATCTAGCTTATGCATCGGATGAAGGCGGTTGGTGGCAGCTGTATGTGTATGACCTATTGAAGGGCCGTCATGTACAAATGACAAATACCGCGGCTGAGCACGGCGCACCCGGGTGGGCTCAGGGGCTGCGTACATATGGTTTTAGCCCGGACAGCAGCCGCCTGTTTTTCATCCGCAACGAAATGGGGCAGGCTGGTTTGTGGCAATTGTCTCTTGACACTGGAAAAGAAAGCCAGATTATCTTTGATGAAAATTACTCCAGTTTAGATCAAATAGCCATCTCACCCTTTGGCATTGGAATGATCGCTTCCGCGGGTGATATTCCAACGCGCGTCATCACCTGTGCATTACCTGTCCGAGAGGAAATACCGGGTACGCGGCAAATCATAGCGTCTGAGATCATACGGCGTGCAACCACCGAGGAGTTTATCAAGGATGAATACGCAAAGCCCCAACCCATCACCTGGAAAGGTCTGGATGGTGAGGCGGCACACGGATTGTACTTTCAACCCTGTAACCCGAAGTTTTCGGGCATCGGTGCGCCGCCACTCATTGTACATGTTCACGGTGGCCCGACTAGCCAGGTAAAATATACGTTTAACATGCCGGCGCAGTTTTTTACCTCGCGCGGATATGCATATTTAGAGGTGAACTACCGCGGCAGCACCGGTTACGGACGGGAGTACCGTAATAAGCTGCGCGGCAACTGGGGGATATACGACGTACAGGATTCGGTGAGCGGCGCACAATCTCTTGCCGAGAGCGGCCAGGTGGATGGGGAGCGCATCGTTATTATGGGCGGAAGTGCAGGCGGCTTCACGGTGTATAAAGCCTTGCAAGATTATCCTGAATTCTTCCGTGCGGGAATTTGCCTCTACGGTGTTTCAAACCAATTTGCACTGGCAGCCGAGACGCATAAATTTGAAGCACACTACACCGATAGCCTGATCGGTCCTTTACCAGAGGCAGCAGCCTTATACCGCGAGCGTTCGCCCATCAATTTTGTGGATAAGATACGCCGGCCGTTGGCGGTCTTCCAGGGCGAAGAGGACCGTGTGGTACCGCGCAACCAGTCGGATGAGCTGGTGGAGGTGCTGCGACGCAAAGGCGTGCCCTATATCTATCATGTTTATCCAGGTGAGGGTCACGGCTTCCGCAAACCGGAAACAATCAGCCATATGTTCAAAGCTGTGGAAAAATTCTTGCAGGACTATGTGATCTATTTTTAATTGGGTTTGCTATAATAGCACTGCAGCATCAGACAAGAGCGAGGAGGAAGAACTGATGGCACATGATTATAAGATTGTGAAAGTACCCCTGGATGGGGAGAAGATCCAGATCCACAATGGCAAAATCGATATACCTGATCGCCCAGTGATCCCATTTGTTGAGGGGGACGGCACAGGCAGGGATATCTGGCGGGCATCGGTGCGCGTCTTGGATGCAGCGGTGCAAAAAGCCTATGAGGGAAAAAGAGCGATCCAATGGATGGAAGTTTATGCTGGTGAGAAAGCTTATACCAACTTTGGCTCCTGGCTGCCTGATGAAACTGTGGACGCTTTTCGGGAGTTCCTGGTGGGAATTAAGGGTCCGCTGACAACCCCAATCGGTGGCGGCATGCGCTCCCTGAATGTGGCTTTGCGCCAGGCGCTGGATTTGTATGTCTGCCAGCGTCCGGTGCGTTATTACAGGGGTGTGCCCTCTCCAGTGAAAAACCCGGCAGCCGTGGATATGGTTGTGTTTCGCGAAAACACAGAAGACATTTACAGCGGGATTGAATTTGAGAATGGAACGCCGCAAAACCAGCAGTTTAAGGAACTGCTTAAGCAATATTTCCCGAAAGAATATGCCAAGATGCGCTTCCCCGAGACCTCCGGGTTGGGGATAAAACCGGTATCCCAGGAAGGCACGGTGAGGTTGGTGCGTGCAGCCATCCAATGGGCGCTGGAAAACAATAGGCGAAATGTGACCCTGGTGCACAAAGGCAACATCATGAAATACACCGAAGGCGCATTCCGTAACTGGGGGTATGATTTGGCGGAGAGCGAATTCGGCGAGCAGGTGTACACCTGGGCGCAGTGGGAGCGCACAAAGGCCGAAAAAGGCGAAACGGCTGCCAATACTGAACAGGAAGCCGCCTTGAAATCCGGTAAATTATTGATCAAAGATGTTATTGCCGATATCGTCTTTCAGCAAACGATCACTCGCGCCAGGGAGTTCGATGTTTTGGCGACGATGAACCTGAACGGGGATTATCTTTCAGACGCCCTGGCGGCCCAGGTGGGCGGGATCGGTATTGCTCCGGGCGGAAATATAAATTACGAAACAGGACATGCCGTCTTTGAAGCCACTCACGGCACCGCGCCGAAATACGCCGATAAGGATGTAGTCAACCCGGGGTCGGTGTTCTTGTCTGGTGAGATGATGCTGCGATATATGGGTTGGAACCAGGCAGCAGACCTGGTGGTGCGAGGGATGGAAGCCGCCATCGAAGCCAAAACCGTTACCTACGATTTTCACCGCCTGATGGAAGGTGCGAGCTTGCTAAAATGCTCCGAGTTCGGCGATGCTGTGATCCAGCATATGGAAGATTAATGCAGGTATGTTAAATTTTTGATATTTTATGTCACTGCCTCAGAGACCAGCCATTATCCAGCAGCGATGCCGGGTCTTCGGCTGGTTCGATATGGGTAAACACCATGATCTGAGGCAGTGATGTGTGAATACGATTTTCCAATTGTTCTGCTAAATCATGCGCTTTTTGAACGCTCCAATCTCCAGGGACAAGGACATGCATGGAGACAAAGCCGCGCGCGGCCGCGCTGCGTGAGCGAATATCGTGAAAGGTAATTCCATCTGACTCGTAAGGTTTTAAGATATCCAGGATCACCTGGAGATCGGATTTTGGCAAAGCGACATCCAACAGACCGAGTGCCGCGTGTTTCAATAATTTGAAACCTGTGAATAGAATATTGCCTGCGACAAGTAAAGCGATGATTGCATCCAGTCGCTGCCACCCGGTAAGGCTGACCAGGCCTACACCGGCAATCACGCCTGCTGTAGTGATTACATCAGTCATCAGGTGCCTGGCGTCTGCCTCAAGCGTGATAGATCCATAAAGCCTGGCTGCACGGGTCAGCACTATGGCAACTCCCCAGTTAACTATGGATGCGGCAATTGAAACACCAAGCCCCAGGCCAATTTTTTCCAGGGGTTGCGGGTGAATTAAGCGGGGCACAGCGGTTGCTACGATGCTTCCCGCCGCGATCAAGATCATTCCACCCTCAAACCCACTGGAGAAAAACTCAGCTTTGGAATAGCCGTAAGAGAATTCATCGTCAGCAGGCCTGGCTGCGATGCGTAGAGCGATCAATGCGACAATTGCGGTCACCAGGTTGACGACCGATTCCATGGCATCCGACAGTAAGCCGATTGAGTTTGTCAGGAAATAGGCGCTAACCTTTAATCCGATGGTTATCACCGCAGCGAGAATTGATAACCAGGCAAAGCGCGTTAAATTATTATTCGCTTTATCAGGTTTCATCTTTTCTCAACCGGTAAACAAACGCACCAAGCGCTTAAGGAGCGGGCACGGTTGCAGTCGAAGCTCCTTCAGCTGCTGGTGAGGCTGCTGCTGCATCTGCTGCCAGGTTCGGCGCGCCACCCAGCACCCAGCGGACGATGATATCCATCAATTCGGGTTTGAGCGCCTTGGTGGGCGGCATGGGTCCGCCGGCTTCGATTTCTTCGCGGTTGAGCATGCGAATCAGGTTGTTCGCCAGGTCACCCGGGATCACATTGGGTGCATGATCGCCTGTTTCCATCACCTCGGCATAGGTTTGCATCAGGTAATTCTGGTTTTCCTTGCCAGGGCGGTGACAAGAAATGCAATAGCGCTTGAAAATAGGCGCCACGTGCACTTCGTAGGATGGAACTTCCTCGGGTCCCAAGGCGGGCATCGCTGAGGCCTGGGCGGCTGCTTGGGGTAATTCGGCGCGGTCATCCCAGGTGTAGCGCATAAAAGCTACGATTGCTTCGATTTCCCCAGGCCCCAATTCGCCACCGTAAGCCTTGCTGAAGGGGGGCATCCCAAGGGAGGGTTGTCCATAAGCGATGATTTGATACAAGGTCTCATCGTTACGAGTGTACATCTCATCCTGGGTGTTGATCGCCTTCACTACCACCCCTTCCAACCCGGCGACGCCGATAATTTCCCCTCCCTCGCCTTCAGCCCCATGGCATTCGACACATTGCACGGCGTACAGGTCCTCTCCGGCAATAATCTGCTCACTTAAAGTGGTGGCAAGCACGCCGCTTTCTTCCTGGGCGGGGGTGGTGGCTACAGCCAGGATGGTGAGCGCTACCATGCCAATCACAATGATCGACATAAAACTGATGGCGAACCTGCGTTTGCTGAAGTGCCGGTTGGGGTTGCGGTCGAAAAACGGTAGCAAGAAGAGCGCCCCCACCGCCAGACCGGGGATGATGGCTGTACCCACCCATTCGATCTCACCGGGAAAATATTTGAGCATTTGAAAGAGGAACAGGAAATACCATTCGGGTCGCGGGATATAGCTCGAGTCATTGGGATCGGCTTTGGGCTCGTTGGCAACACCTACGAAAATCGCCAGACCGACTAAAAGCAAGAAAATGGCGAAGGAGACCAGCAAATCCTTATAGATAATATCTGGCCAAAATTTGACGCCTTTTTGTTTGGCCTGGTAATATTTTTCGAGATATTTTTGTTTGGCTTCTTGGTTCACGGGTGCGCTCCTTCTGCCTCAGTCGTCTTTGCCAGGCAAGCTTGAAATGCCCAGGCGGATGATCAGGTACATGTGGATGCCAATGGTCAGGGCTATGACCGCCGGGATGAACCAGATATGGACGGAAAAGAAGCGAGCCAGCGTCACTGCACTCAAATCAGGCCCACCTCTGAGCACATCCAGGATAAACTGGCCGATAAAAGGCACTGTCCCAGCAATCTGGGTGCCAACGGTTGTGGCCCAATAAGCTTTTTGGTTCCAGGGCAGCAGATATCCTGTAAACCCCATACCCAGGGTAGCCAGGAAAAGCACCACACCGGTGAGCCAGGTCAGCTCACGGGGGTATTTGTATGCAGCGTAGAAAAATGTGCGCAGCATGTGGGCGAAAACAAAAATTACCATCAGCGTGGCGCCCCAGTGATGGATGCCGCGGATCAGCCAGCCAAACGCCACGCCGTTCATAATGTACTGGATGCTGTCATAAGCGTGATCCGGTGAAGGCACATAATAAACCGTCAAGAAAATTCCTGTGATGCCTTGCATAACAAATAGAAACAGGCTGGCGCTGCCCAGGGTAAACCACCAGTTCACTTTTGGCACCTTGCGGTCCAGGATGGTGCTGTAAATTGTTTGGAGACCCAGACGTTCGTCTAACCACATCATGAATTTGTTCGCCATGGCTAACCTTCCAATAATCGCATAAATAAAATGCCATCTTCGAGCTTTGTTTCGTAGTGGTCTAATGCCCGAGGTGCGGGACCGGCGGTTACCTCACCGCCGATGGCAAAATGCCCATCATGACAAGGGCAGATATACTCCTGGACATCCTCTTTCCAGGTCACCCGGCAGGCCAGGTGAGTGCACACGTTTGAAATCACCACTACTTCACTCTCAGATTTCCGCCAGACATACACACCGTAGCTGTTTACTGTCTTTTCCCAGCCATTGGTTTTTGTGCGGGTAAAGCTAAATGCTGTAGGCGTGTTTAGCGGGTAGTTTTCTAGTGGGCCAATCTGGATCCAGGCATCGGTAGACCTGGTCTTTAAGGCTGGCGACAGCAGGTAACCCACGGCTGGGATACCGACAACCACACCCATAATTCCCCCCAGGATACCAGTCGTGAATTTAACAAACTCGTTTCGACTCATGTGATACGATTTTGCCATCAATTCCTCCTTCGTCAGAATTCGTGCACAGGGATAAGTTGTTTTACGAAAAAGAGGTGGAAGCAACCCAGGATAAATTATAGATGGTTTCTGGCGATTGTTATCAGGATAACTGATACTAATATTGCATGAGAAAAGTCACTTCCAACGGAATAAGAAAAAATGGGATAATAGGAATTGTCCTGTCTTGTAATTCATTGTATTATTTCCTTACGTGATGATTTTCATCCATAAAGGAGGCGTTCATGGCTCTCAAGAGAAACGTTGGCTGGAAAGGCTTGCGCTACAAAGGGGGAGGTCCCATGCTTTCCTGGAGTCTGCACCGCATCAGCGGTGTGGCAATCGTGACCTTCGTCGGTTTGCATATGCTGGCATCCTTCCTCATGCAGCAATTTGGCAGTGATCTGGGCACTTCGTTGAATATTATTTACGAATCTGTATATTTTCAGGTACTGATCATTTTTATCGTTCTTTTTCACGCGCTCAACGGTTTTCGCATTGTCATCCTGGATACTTGGCCTCAACTCTTAGAATTTCAGCGTGAAGCCATCTGGTTGCAGTGGTTGGTTTTTATTCCTGTATACGGGCTGACGATTTTCCTTATGCTTTCAAAAGCGATAAGCGGCGGTTAGGAAAGAATGAAATTTGCAAGGGATTGACCTTTTCATCAAATCGACAACCCGTGCAAGAAGGGAGAAAGCTATATGAGTTCACGACCGGCTCCACAATTGGGTTTTAGTTTTGAGTACCTGATGTTTATTTTTACCCGAATCTCTGGGGTGTCTATGGTCTTGCTGGCAATCATTGGGGTGGCTGCTGCATTCTGGATGGGAGCGCGCACGCAAATGGATATTGGCGCTCTGGTGCGCTGGACCTTTTTCCCCAACCCCAATCATGTGGTGAATACAGATATCCCGGATATCACCCTGGGTTGGGCCACCGCCTACTGGCAAATCATGCAGATGTTGACCATTTTCTTTGCCGGGACGCATGGCATCAATGGCATACGCATGGTTCTGGAAGACTATATCGGGCCTTCCTGGGGAAAAGTATTCCTGCGCGGTCTGTTGTTCCTGGTCTGGCTTTTTATGCTGATCGTAGCCGTGTACGTCATTCTGGCTTCATAGCGGGAGGAGTATTTTGATGAGCAATTATCACCAGTTTGATGTGGTCGTTGTGGGGGCTGGCGGCGCGGGGTTGATGGCCGCGCTGTATGCCTCAAAAACAGCTAATACGGCTGTGTTGAGTAAACTCTATCCTACTCGCTCCCATACCGGCACCGCCCAGGGTGGGGTTGGGGCTGCGCTGGGGAATATTGAAGAAGACCGTCCCGAGTGGCATACTTTTGACACGGTCAAAGGCAGTGATTACCTGGGCGACCAGGATGCGATCGAGTTTATGTGCCAGGAAGCGGTGCAGGCGGTGTACGAATTGGAGCATTATGGGCTGCCGTTCTCGCGCACACCCGATGGGCGGATTGCCCAGAGACCTTTTGGCGGGCACACCAATAACCTGACAGGGAAACCGGTACCCAGGGCTTGCTATGCAGCAGACCGCACCGGGCATATGATCTTGCAAACCCTGTACCAGCAATGCATCAAAAACCATGTCAATTTTTATGATGAATTTCAGGTGATCGACCTGTTGATTGAGAACGGCGCCACTGCTGGCGTGGTAGCGCTTGAGCTGGCTACTGGCGAGCTGCATACCTTCCATGCGAAATCCGTGATATTTGCAACCGGTGGGCATGGGCGTATTTGGGAGATCACTTCCAATGCTTACTCTTACACCGGCGATGGCGTGGCGGTCACGCTGCGGCGAGGCATCCCGGCCCAGGATATGGAATTCTTCCAGTTTCACCCAACAGGGATTTATCGCCTGGGGATCTTGATCACCGAGGGTGTACGCGGTGAAGGCGGCATCCTCGTCAATGATAAAGATGAGCGTTTTATGCTCAAATACGCACCGAATGTCAAGGACCTGGCGTCGCGCGATGTGATCAGCCGGGCAATGTACCTGGAGATGCGCGAAGGCCGCGGTATTGGCGGCAAACGCTACCTGTACCTGGATATGCGTCCCGAAACGGTAAACCGTTACGCTGCGTTGGATGGGCGCAAGCGTCCCGACGGTTCACCGTATGTGGTTACTGGCGAAGAACTGCTTGCCAAACTACCGGATATTGTCGATTTTGCCCGCACCTACCTGGGGGTCGACCCGGTTGCCCAGCCCATGCCGGTGCAACCGACTGCCCACTACGCCATGGGCGGTATTCCAACGGATAAATATGGGCGGGTAGTGGTCGATGAAGCAAACACGGTGCTCCCCGGGTTATTTGCGGCTGGTGAGGTCGCCTGTGTTTCGGTACACGGTGCTAACCGTCTGGGGACCAATTCGCTGCTGGATTTGATCGTTTTTGGCAAACACGCCGGTCTGCAGGCAGCAGAGTATGCCAGCGGCGTGGGGTTCCAGACTTTATCGAAAAACCCTACGGATTTTGCCCGCCAGCAATTTGATGCAATCCATACTCTGAATGGGAGCGAAAGCCTGTACGATTTGGCTCGCGAAATGAAAAGCGTGATGTTTGATCATGTTGGCGTTTTCCGCCTGGAAGAAGGTATGCAGCAGGCGCTGAACACGGTGCGTGATCTAAAAGAAAGAATGAAAAACCTGCGCAAACCTGAAAGCGGCAAGATTTTCAATACAGAAGTGCTGAATATTTGGGAAATGATCAATTTGCTGGACCTGGCGGAGGTCACCACAGTTTCTGCACTGGCGCGCAAAGAAAGCCGTGGGGCACATGCCAGGGAAGACTATCCCAAGCGCGATGACGCCAATTGGTTGAAACACACATTGGCCAGCATGCAAGACGGGCAGATCAAGTTGAGCTATAAACCGGTTGTGATTACACAATACCAGCCCAAGGAACGGGTCTACTAACCACGGGAGGCAGCCATGCAGGTAACCCTAAAAGTCTTTCGCTACAACCCTGAAAAAGACAAGAAACCGCACTACGACACCTACCAGATAGAAGCCGAACCGACCGACCGGGTGCTGGATTTGCTTGAATACGCCAAGGGAAATTTTGACGGCAGTTTATCCTTCCGCCGCTCTTGCGCCCACGGCGTCTGCGGTTCCGACGCCATGCGTATCAATGGACGCAACCGGTTGGCCTGTAAACTTCTGGTTAAGGATTTGAAGGCGGGCGTAATCACCGTTGAGCCCATTTTGGGTCTGCCGGTTATCAAAGACCTGATTGTAGATATGGATGCCTTCTTCGAAAATTACCGCTCGGTGATGCCGTATCTGGTCAACGATGAACCCGAACCTAAGAAGGAGCGCTTACAAAGCATCGAAGAGCGAGAGCGTTTCGATGACACCACCAAGTGTATCCTGTGTGCAGCCTGTACTACCTCCTGTCCCTCTTTCTGGTCAAATGATAAATACCTGGGTCCGGCGGCAATGGTTGCAGCGCACCGCTTCATCTTCGACAGCCGTGATCGGGCAGGTGCAGAGAGATTGAAAATCCTGAACGACCAGTTTGGTGTTTACCGCTGTCACACGATCTTTAACTGCACCGATGCCTGTCCGCGCGAAATCCAGGTAACCAAGGCGATTGGTGAACTGAAGCGCGCCATTGCCACCGGCAAGATTGAATAATCAGGCAAGCGTTCTTCTTGAAATTTCACAACGAGCCCCTTCTCAGGGGCTCGTTCTTGATATCAGGCGTTTAGAATGCTATAATCTGGAGAACGCCCTAGTAGCTCAATGGACAGAGCGAGGCTCTCCTAAGGCCGAGGTTGCGGGTTCGATTCCCGCCTGGGGCTCCAGTATATGTGTTTCGCCTGTAAGGAAGCAGGCGAAACTTGTTTTAAGGGATTGGAATTCCTTCAACAATTATGGAACCAGCGCTTTGATGACCGTATAAAATAGTGCGGCCAATAAAGCTGTCGCGGGAATGGTCAGCAGCCAGGCGGCGGCAATTTCGCCTGCTACCCCCCAACGCACTTTACTCACTCGATCGGCAGTGCCCACACCCATGATAGATGAACTGACCACTTGCGTGGTGCTCACCGGACCACCCAGGATCGAACTGCCCAGGATCACCATGGCTGAAGCCAGCTGAGAATTAAACCCATCCATAGGGCGGATCTTGTAGAATTTTCCACCCAGGGTGCGGATAAGCTTCCAGCCGCCCAATGCGGTGCCAAGGGCAATCATCGTTGCGCAAATCAGGATGACCCACATGGGCACCGCAAACTCAGCCAAATAACCACTGGTGACCAGTGCCAGGGTGATGATGCCCATGGTCTTCTGGGCATCGTTTGTACCGTGGCTGAGCGCCAGAGCAAGTGCAGTGAGTACCTGTCCGCGTTTGAAGATCCAATTAATCCTAGGAGAAGCTCTCCAGATCAGCAAGGTCACCAGGCGAGTTACCACAAACCCAAACACAAACCCGACAATGGGAGAAGCAAACAAGGCGATCAGGACTTTTTCCAGACCCTGGAGCTGAATCATCTGCCAGCCTGCACCGATGATAACCGCGCCGGTGAAGCCGCCGATCAGTGCATGCGATGAACTGCTGGGCAGTCCAAAATACCAGGTGAGCAGGTTCCACAAGATGGCGCTGAGAAGTGCTGCTATGAGCACCTGGATATTGATGCTCGCGGGGTGCACGATCTCACTACCAATCGTCTCAGCCACTGCCACACCGAAAATGAACGGTCCGACAAAATTAGCCAGGGCGGTCATACCCAGAGCCAACCGCGGCGGCACAGCCCTGGAGGAAATCATGGTTGCCACCACATTGCTTGAATCGTGGACACCGTTGAGAAAATCGAATAGCAGGGCTAACAAGATTACTGCGATGAGCGTGAAAGTCATCTTTTATAACTCCAGGCAAGGCTAAGTAATCTTGACGACGATGTCAGCCAGCACATCGGCAGCCTCATCACCCCGGTCGGCAGCATTGCTCAGGTGACGGTAGACTTCGCGGCTTTTTAACATCTTCACCACATGCTTGATATCTTCTGCACCAGTGAACAGGTCCGCCAATGCCTCGCGATATACGCCTTCCACACGGTTCTCGAAAGCCTTGGCGCGCTGGGCGTGCTCAAGAGCAACGCCAGGGTGCTGCTCCAGGCGTTCGACGGCCAGCATCAGTTCGTAAGTGGCTTCGCGAACCAAGGATGCCATGCGCTGCATATACGAGGTGGGTTTTACCTTCAAAATTTCCATTTCGCTGACCGTGCTGTATGCGTAATCGATCACATCATCGATGGTGCGCGAGAGGGCAAAGATATCCTCCCGGTCGAAAGGTGTAATGAAGGTCTTGTTCAGTTCGTAGATTAAGATGCGCCGCACCTCGTCGGCCTCCTTCTCTTTCATCCTTAACTTTTCGGCGGCGGCAGGATCCTGGTTGACCATGTACTCGCTGAGCGCGTCCATGCCCTCCAGGGTCGTCTGCGCCTGGTCGCGGATTAGCTTTACAAACATATTTTGGCGCTTTTTGAATAACCGCCCGAAAAACGATTCTCTACCCGGTTGCCTGGCAGGAGTGGGTGTATCTCCAATTGAGTATCCTGCTGAGGATTTCGGGGGTTCGTGTTCACTTTTCATCATTTATCTCCTGAACAGAGAAATTTTCCCTTTTTTAAGTTACTGCTTTTATTGTAGCATAGGATGAAAGCTGCCTTCTATTTACGTCTAAATCATCTTTGCGGCTATGGAATGCGGGCTCAGGATTTGAAACCCGCACAAGTTGGAGAGCGAGAATTTGTGGAAGCGCATTCCTGTGGGGCCAATTTCCTCAAAATATGATGGGAGTGTTATTATATAATCTCCATCATGGCTGATCACACCTTGCCCCCCTCCGAAGACCAGTATCTGAACTGCATCCGCTGCGGTCTATGCCTGGCTGTTTGCCCCACCTATCGTGAACACCTCAGCGAGACTGCCTCGCCGCGCGGGCGAGTGGCGCTGGCGCGCAAGAGCCTGGAAGGTGAATTGGCGCTCAGCCTCAACCTGGTGGAGCAGATGTACGCCTGTTTTGACTGTCTGGCCTGCAATGAGATCTGCCCGGTGGGCATCCATCCGGCGGACCTGGCAGTACAGATGCGCAGCCTGCAAGAACAGAACCGTCCCAGCGGCTGGAAAGAGCATTTGTTTCAAGGGTTAGTGCCTCATCCCGGACGCATGGAATTGGCCACCTGGCCTTTGCGTATCTACCAAAGATTGGGGTTGCGCCGCCTGGTCTACGCCTTGGGGTTGGCAAAATGGCTGCCGTCCCAACTGCGCGATCTGGAAGCTATGCTGCCGCACCTGCCGCAGCGCCCATTGCGCCCTACTTTGCAAGAAGTTACCCCGGCAACGGGTGAGAGCCTGCGCCGTGTCGGCTTCTTCCTGGGTTGCGCTCAGAGCCTGATGTTTGCCGGAGAAAGCGCGGCCACGCTACGCGTACTGGCTCGCAACGCATGTACAGTGATCTCACCGCGTGAGACGGTGTGTTGCGGCATGCCTGCACTCAGTTATGGGCGTGTTGACCTTGTCCGCCAGCAAGCACGGCACAACATCCAGCTCTTCGAACAGGCGGATGTTGCGGCGATTGTTACCGACTGCGCCACCTGCGGTTCCACACTCAAAGACTACGGTCACCTCCTGGCGGATGACCCTGCCTGGGCAGAACGAGCAGCAGCTTTTGCCGCCAAGGTGCGTGATGTAAGCGAATTCTTGCTCAGCATTCCGCTGGAAAAGCCCACCGGCAGGTTGGAAGGGCGGGTAACCTATCACGATCCCTGCCACCTGCGCCGCGGCCAGGGGGTATGGCAGCAGCCGCGCGCGCTGCTGCGCATGATCGATGGGCTGGAGTTTGTCGAATTGCCAGAAGCAGATTGGTGCTGCGGCTCGGCGGGCAGCCAGTTGATCACCCACTACGAGACTTCTAGCCGGGTGTTGCAACGTAAGACTGATCATATTGCCAGCACCGGGGCAGATTTTGTCGCCTCGGGCTGCCCTGGCTGCCAGATGCAGTTGAAAGCTGGTGTGAAGCGGCAGGGAATGGCGGTGAAAGTGGTGCACCCGGTCAGCCTGTTGGATAAAGCCTACACCCAGGACCCCCCATCTCTCCAGGACAGTACATAGAAATATTGGGACTGGTGCTGGAGGATAACCGCAAGCACCCGTCCAAATCAGCGTCTGAGGAATATACGATGATCGACCCATCTCTCATCATCCAGTTTGAAAAAGCCATCGGTAAGGACAGCGTGCTGACCAGCCCAGAAGACCTTGCTGTTTACGGCTTTGACGGTACCTTCGAAGACCACCGCCCCGACCTGGTGTTGCTGCCGCGCACAACCGAGCAGGTCAGCCATGCAGTGCAGATTGCTGCGGCGGCGCGCCTGCCGCTGGTGACGCGCGGCATGGGTTCGGGCCTGGCTGCTGCCACAGTGCCTTTCCAGGGTGGGGTCGTCCTGGCGTTGACGCTTATGAACCGCATCCTGGAAATTGACCCGGTAAACGCCACTGCTCATGTGGAGGCTGGTATGATTACTGCCGATTTGCAGGCGGCTGTCGAAAAACAGGGGCTATTCTACCCCCCTGACCCCTCCAGCAACCGCCACTCCACCATTGGCGGTAACATCGCATGCAATGCTGGCGGTCCGCGCTGCCTGAAATACGGTGTCACTGGCAATTATGTGCTCGGGCTGACTGTTGTCCTGGCGGATGGGCGCATCCTGCACACCGGTGGGAAATCGATCAAGGATGTGGTTGGCTATGATTTAAATGCCCTCTTTACTGGATCGGAGGGCACGTTGGGTATCATCACCGAAGCGCTGCTGCGGCTGACTGCCAAACCTCAGTATACTCGCACAGCCCTGGTGGAGTTCCCTTTCCTGGATGATGCCATGCGTACCGTCAATGCTGTCCTGGCAGCGGGGATCGTCCCGGCTACTATTGAGGTGATGGATGAAACTGCCATTGCTTGCATCGAGGAAGCCATGCATTTGGGTTTGCCGCTGGATGTGGAAGCTATTCTGCTGATCGAAAGCGACGGTTCTGATGAAGCTGCCGTACAGCGTGAGAGTGAGGAGATCGACCGTCTGTGCAGGGTTTGTGGGGCGCGCCAAGTGCGCCTGGCACAAAGCGAGAGCGAGCGCGCCAATTTGTGGCGGGCGCGGCGCTCCGTCTCACCATCGCTGGCGCGGCGCGCGCCAAACAAGCTGGGCGAAGATATCACTGTGCCGCGCAGCGCCATCCCGGCAGCTGTACGCGGGTTGAAGAACATCAGCGCCAAATACGGTTTACCCATGGTGATTTATGGCCATGCGGGGGACGGTAACCTACATCCCACCATCCTGTTTGATAAGCGTGACCCAGCCCAGTGGAAGCTCGTGCAGCAGATGGCGGCTGAAGAGTTCACCCTGGCTCTTTCGCTGGGGGGCACCCTGTCCGG
>CAZTMX010000039.1:0-18391 GCA_964614855.1 uncultured Anaerolineaceae bacterium
AAAGCACTGCAGGTTTTAGAAGGCTTGCAGTCTTCTGGAAAAGGCAGGATTTCTGTGCAAAGCCTGGCAGAATTTATTTCTGCAACTACTCGATTCTCCACCCCTTTAATGACGATTTCCGAAGCTCTTCAGCAAGTGGAGCGGCTAATTGGTAGTTTTCCGATATTTGATCTTAAACCGATGGTGGTTCTTGAAGCAGCCAGGGGCGCTCGAGATAATGGTTTGTCTTATTATGATGCCCAGATCTGGGCAGTCGCACGATTGAACCAGGTTCCAGTAGTATTAAGTGAGGATTTCTCTGCAGGGCAGGCATTGGATGGTGTGCGGTTCATCAATCCATTTTCTGAGAACGTGTCACTAAATAATTTAGTTTGACACACAAAAAAACCGGGCAGCTTGTTGGCTGCCCGGGCGAAAAATCCAAAAATCGCTAACTCGATTATTCTCCAGCCGCCTGGCCGAAGAGCGGCTTATCCAGCATACGCCTGCCCACACCCGGCAGGAGAAGCAGGATCATGGTAACCACAGCCATGACCATACCGATGACGAATTCCTTGGTGGTGGTGTGTGTGATCCAAAGGATGGCATTTCCTGCAAAGATGATCAAGACCCCGATCGCTGAAAGACGAAATCCAAGTTCTTTCCGCGCCGACAGGAAAGGAATACCGATCAGGGTGGTGACGACGCCGGTCCAGATCACCGGGATGCCCAGCAAAAAGCCATAGTGGCCCATTTGCAGCACATAGGGCTCCGGGCGCGCCCAGAACATGCGCAGAGATGACCCGCCATTGCTAAACGACCAGGCTGCGGTCACACCCAACATGAGAAACAGGAAGAATTTCCCCACTTTGTTTTCACCGCTGCCTGCACCCCAAAGCAGCACCAGGAAGTACGGGATCAAACCGATCAATCCAATGGTGATAAAAATCGGCGCTGCCTGCTTAGCGAAGAACATGATGGGACCAGAGAAGTAAGCGCCGGTGACAGACGGAATGGTCAGCAGCCCCACCGCAACGGGCCTTACCCATTTTTTGCCCTGCGACATGGGATGCGAGAGCAGCAGCAAGGCAATCCCCGCTGCAACGCTCCAGCCGCCCCAGACCGGGAAGAAGGCAATCACGATGCGCGGCGCGGTGGCGAGCAGCGGGTTATTCGCCAGCGGCACTTTGATGGCAATACCCTTGAGCACCAGGTCCATGGCGCGGATCACCAGCACCGGAACCAGGGTGAAGAGCAGGATGCCTGCGACAGCGATGACAGCAGCAAGGATTTTGAAGTCTTTTTTCGATAATTCTCGTGCGGTTTGTTTTTCGGGCATAGCAATTCTCCTTATAGTAATAAAAAGAAACAGAAATATATTGATATCAGTATAGCGAACCACCTATAGAAAATAAACGACTTATGTCGAATTATCAAAGATTGCTTGTTAGATAAATTAACTTAAGATAAGTAATACTTATCACTCCTGGGCGATAGGTTTGATTTATAATTTGTAGCTGGTCAAGAAATTCCACATTCTCGCAAACAAAAGTTAAGGAGGGATCATGGTTCGCAAAGCTTTCGTTTTGTCTGTTTTGTTGATCTTTTCGTTATTACTTGGCAGCATGGAAAGTTTGGCTCAGATCAATCAGCCAGAAAGACCCAGATCGCCTGTTCTTAATATTGATGAAATATCCGGGAAGCTCAATGACAACCCCCAAATGGACCGGACCCTGGCAAAACCAGGTTCATTTCTGACCTCCCAGGATGCCAACCAGGCGGCAGATATCCCCCTAGGAAAACCCGGCCTCAGTTATCGCCCTGTGGCAATGCTGGGCGAGACGGAAGTGGCGTATTTTGTGGACACAGATCATCTAAATTTCCCCTATGGCATCGGCACAATTGGTAATTCGGTCTGGATTGGCGAGATGTGGGGGTTTCGGATATTAAAGTACACCAACGATGGGACTTTCCAAACATCACTTGGCTCTCCCGGTTTCCCTGATAACGCTCCTAATGATGCATATTTTGGGGAAATAAATGATGTTGCAGAAGATAGCTCAGGAAACATTTGGGTGGTAGATTTTGGATTAAAACAGGTCGTAAAACTTGATGGTGCAGGCAATCTTCTACTGGCTCTTGGAGAGCGCTGGGTAGAAGGCACCGGCGAGAACCAGTTCATCTACCCGATTGGTGTCGCATTTGATGCCGGTGGGAATATCTTCGTCAGCGACGGAAGCCCCTGGTATTACAGGGAAGGCGGAAACCAGCGTGTTCAAATCTACGCACCTGACGGCACCTACCTGGCAACGATCGGACAGACTGGCGACTGCGGCAGTGCAATCAATCAACTCTGCGGCCCGCGGCATCTTGCCATCTACGGCAATTTGCTCTATGTCTCCGACGCTGGAAATGGCCGCGTGCAGGTCTTTGATATCACGACAGCTTCCGCCCCTGTTTACCTGACCACGATCGGTGGTTTGGGGAGCCCATCTGGCGTCGCAGTCGATGCAGATTTCATATACGTAGTCGATACGTGGACTCCTGCGGTGTTTGTTTACAACCGTACCGATTATGCGCTTGTATCGACGATCGGCACAGGATACGGTACGGGGGATACCGAATTTATGGATCCCAGTGATGTGGCGCTGGATGACGCGGGTAACCTGTATGTGGCGGATTTCGCCAACACGCGGGTGCAGCAATTTTCTCGCGATGGCACAACATGGGAGTACCAGCGCAGCTTTGGCGTAACCAAAGTGCCGTACCTGACCGACGGCTATCACTATAACACCCCCACGGGCGTTGCGGTTGCTGCTGACGGCAGCGTTTATATCACCGAGAACCAGGGCCACCGTCTGGTAAAACTGAAAGCAGATGGAACCCTGGCTTGGAGCGTTGGTGTGGCTGGTCTAAAAGGAGATTGGGATTACAGCAACGACCTGCTGAACAACCCCGGCGATGTCGCCCTGGATGCCCTGGGGCGCGCCTACGTGGCGGACCGCTGGCACGGGCGTGTGCAGATTTACAATCCAGACGGCACATATTTCAATTCGATCGAAAACCTGAGCTGCCCGGCCGGGGTCGGTATCGCACCAAGCGGATTGATCTTTGTCGCCGATGATTGCGCCCAGGTGGTCAGGGTTTATGACACTTCGCTCAATCCGGTCACCGTCATCGGCACACTGGATGAAGCAGGCGATGACAATGCTCACTTCAACTCCCCGTACGATATTGCGGTGGATAGTAAGGGCCAAATCTATATCGCTGATAGGAACAATCACCGGATCCAGGTATACAACGCCGCTTATGTTTACCAGCGAACTATCGGTGAGACCGGTGTTGCTGAAAATGATTTTGGACACCTGGGTGGGCCGCATCATATCGCCATTGATGTACACGACAGGGTGTATATCACAGATGCTTACAACGACCGGGTGCAGGTTTTTGATTCAAGCGGCGCTTACTTGACCACCATCGCAGGCACATGGGGGCCGCGCGATGGGCAAATGCGCTATCCATACGGTATTGCCCTGGACCGGCAGGGAAATTTGTATGTAACCGAGCATGACAACCACCGGGTGCAAATTTTCGCACCTGGTTTCCCAGGCTGGCAGCAAGCCAATATCAATGGGTTTGGCGACCTGACCAATGGAAACATCCATACCCTGACGGTTTTTGACGACCACCTGTATGCCGGCACCTACAACAGCGCAGGCGGCGGTGCGCAGCTTTGGAAGATGGATGCTGAGAATAACTGGACCATGGCAGCCGAACCGGGGTTTGGCGATGGAGCTAACTGGGGGTTGAACCACCTGGTTGTGTTTGATAATGAGCTGTATGCCGGGATGCGCAATGATCTCACTGGAGCCAGCATTTACCGCAGCAGCGACGGCGCTGTCTGGGACCCGGTGATGACAGGCGGTTTTGGGAATGTCGACACCGGCAGTATTTACCGGATGGAAGTGTTCTACGGCATGATCTACGCTGGCACTGCCATGTGGGATGCTGAACATGGTGCAGAAATCTGGCGCAGCCCCAGCGGTGACGCCGATACCTGGGAACGCGTTGTCTCCGAAGGCTATGACAGCATCGATAACTATGTCATGCGCGCCTCCGCGGTCCACGATGGCGCTATTTACTTCGCTGCCATGAATGTCAACAAACCCGACTACAACAGTACCTCCGGCAGCCTGATCATCCGCAGCACAAGCGGCGACGAAGGCAGCTGGACAAAAGCCGCCTTGAACGGCTTTGGCGACAATAATAACTTTGTTATTTCTGGGTTGGTTTCTTTTGACGGCTACTTGTACGCCAGCACAACCAGCTGGTCCTGGCAAGGAATCCAGGTCTGGCGCTGCCAGGTCTGCGAGAGCCAGGATGACTGGGAAATGGTCGTCGACAACGGGTTTGGCAATGACGACAACTTCGGCATCAGCAACCTGGCAGTTCACGATGATGCGCTTTACCTGGTGATTGGGAACCCCTATGGCATGCAAGTTTGGCGTAGCGAGAGCGGCAACAGCGGTTCGTGGGAGCAGCTGGTCCAGGGTGGTTTTGGCGATTTTATCAATAGCTCGCCGTACTTCTCCAACCTGGCAGTGTATCGAGAGATGCTCTTTATCGGAACGGATAACTGGGCGAACGGACCGGAAATCTGGCAAACACTGAAGAAGGTTTTTGCACCCCTGATCATGCGCTAAGGCATTCGAGGCGCATTAGAGCAAGAAAAGAAAGGGGCTGGCCCAAAATACGAGGCCAGCTCCTGCATATCTTCACCGTTTGAAACTAATTCCGGCTGCCCACTGCTATCTGCAGCGCACCGGCTTCGATCTGCGCATCCACTCGCTGCTGCACAGTGTACAGGCGACGGTACAACCCGTCTAACGCCATCAGCTCCTGGTGTGTGCCTTGCTCCAGGATGCCCTTGCCTTCCAGCACCACGATTTTGCCGGCGCTGCGGATGGTGCTCAGGCGGTGGGCGATGATGATGGTGGTGCGCCCCTGCATCAGCCGTTCCAGCGCCTGTTGGATCAGCAGCTCGGTTTCGGTATCCACCGATGAGGTGGCTTCGTCCAGGATCAGGATGGGGGCGTTCTTCAGCACCGCCCGGGCGATGGAGAGCCTTTGCTTCTGCCCGCCGGAGAGCTTGACGCCGCGTTCGCCGATCAGCGTGTCATACCCATTGGGCAGGTTCAGGATGAAATCGTGTGCATTGGCAACACGAGCTGCGGCTTCAATCTCCGCATCACTCGCATCCGGGCGACCGAACAAAATATTCTCGCGCACAGTGCCGTAGAAAAGATACACATCCTGCAGCACAATGCTGGTCTGCTGGCGCAGCGCTTCCAGGTCCAGCTGGCGGATATCGACCCCGTCCAGGGTGATGCTGCCCTGCTGTACATCGTAAAAGCGCGGGATCAGGCTGACCAGGGTGGATTTGCCCACACCGGTCGGACCGACCAAGGCGACCACCTGGCGTGCAGGCACATCCAGGTTGATATTTTCAAGAACTGTATCCCCATTGCCGTATGAAAACGTGACATCATGGAACCTTAACGCCCCACGCACCGGCCGGTTGAGCGGCAGGATTTCGGCTTGCTGTTCCACCTCTTCGTGCTCTTCCAGCAGACCTGATATGCGATCTGCGCCGGCCAGGGCGCTCTGCACGTTTTCCCAGGCGCTGGAAAGATTGCGGATGGGCTGGTACAGGATTTCGAGGTAAAGGAAGAAGGCCACCAGGTCGCTGAGCGGGAGCGTACCTTGCATCGCCAGCCGCCCGCCGAAGTAGATCACCACCAGGGTGCCGAGCGAAGATGTCAGCTCGATAAATGGAGAAAAAGTCGCCATCAGGCGCAGGGCGCGCAGCTGAGAGAGACGGAAGCGCTCGATGCGATAATTGACCCGGTCTTCTTCGGCTTCTTCGCGGGTGAAGGCCTTGATCTCGCGGATGCCGGCGATGTTTTCGTTGAGCAGGGCATTCAAATCGCCCAGCTCCTTCTGGCGGAAGCGGAAAGCTGGACGAACAACTTTCGCATAGATACGCAGGGCAACCAGGATCAGCGGCACCGGCAGCAGGCTGAGCAGCAGCAACTGCACATTGATCGTCGCCAGCACAGCCATCACACCCACCAGGGTCAACACGTTAACCATCACATCCGGCAAGGCGTGCGAGATCAGCGCTTCGAACAGATCGGAGTCGTTGACCACCTGCGACATCAGCGTGCCGGTTTGCTTGTCTTCGTAGAAACGCAGCGAGAGGCGCTGCAGGTGCTGGTAGATGTGGGCGCGCACATCGGCAACCACACCCCAGCCGGCGATATGCGCCTGGTAGCTGCGCACAAACTGCAGCAGCATACGCAGCAGGTAAAGCCCCAGACCCGCCAGGGTCAACGTGGTGATGAGCTGCATCGAAGCCGCAAAATCGCCGGCCTCGGTGACGGTGTTGATCAGGGTACGGATGATCCAGGGCAGCAAGAGCTGGATGCCCACCAGCAGCAGCATGCTGAGCACGGTGAGCAGCAGCGCTGTTTTATATTTGCGCGTGTAAAGCGAAATGAGATGCAGTGGTTTCATAGAGTGCAAGTTTATCATAATCTTCGTAGTGTAATCTGCAAAGAAATAGTTAAGAGAAACCATGAACCCTTTTCTAATCCGTGTAATCCGTGATTCGTGTCATCCTGTGTCATTGCCTTTTTGCTGCCTTGACGAGTTATCTGCGAACCCAGTTCTAATCCGTGTCATCCGTGTAATCCGTGTAATCCGTGATTCGTTGTAATCCGTGATTCGTTGTAATCCGTGATCCGTGAAATCCGTGATTCGTGTTAACCGGTCACCCAATCGGCTATTGTGACAATCGTAATTTAGTGGTATTCTTTGGCAAATGTAAATTTTCGTACAAAACAATAAAAAAATGGAGCAAATAGATGGATATTAATTTCCTTGTTTTTGTCCTGGTGGGATTCCTGGCGCAAATGATCGACGGCGCGCTGGGGATGGCATACGGCGTAAGCTCAAACACCTTCCTGCTGAGCGTTGGCATCCCGCCTGCAGCCGCTAGTGCCAGTGTGCACATGGCGGAGGTGGTGACCACGGGGATCTCTGGTTTTTCGCACTGGCGGATGGAAAATATTGATAAGGAATTGATCAAACGCCTGGTGATCCCAGGGGTATTGGGCGGCGTGACCGGTGCTTACATCCTTTCGAATATCTCTGGCGATGTGATCAAGCCGATCGTCTCTGCCTATTTGCTGATCATGGGCGTGGTCATTTTGTGGAAAGCCTCCCGCGCCGGACAGATTATCCAAGGTGCACCGAAGTACATCACACCTCTGGGACTTGTTGGCGGCTTTTTTGATGCCATCGGCGGCGGCGGTTGGGGACCCATTGTCACCACAACCTTGATCGCACGCGGCAATCACCCGCGTTTCACTATCGGATCAGTCAATTTCTCAGAATTTTTTGTCACCTTTGCTGAATCGGTCACCTTCTTCCTGGCGCTGCGGGCTGATTTCTTTACGGATTTGTGGAAGATCATCCTGGGCTTGCTCATTGGCGGCGCTATCGCTGCGCCCCTGGCAGCCGTGGTTGCCAAGAAACTGCCTGTGCGAGCCTTGATGGCGCTGGTGGGTGTGTTAATTATCATCCTCAGTATCCGCACAATTTATATGGCGCTGGCGTAGTATTTTTAAGACCCTGAGCCTATTAACGGCGTTCACCCAGGCGTTTTTACCTGTTGATAGCGGGTAGGAACGCCTGGGATATATTTAATGAGCCTTCAAAGGCGCCAGTATCGCACATCGTGTCGTTGCGGGGATAGTAGCGCTGGTCGTTTTTAAGTGGCGCCAACGCAAGCATGCATGCTGTTGGGCGGTGGTCGAGCGCAGGTGATTTTGAACTGAGAGGCAATGTCTGCGTCGGTCCACCCCAGTCACCCAAAGGCCCTAACAAGGGATTCGTATTCTGCATATCCCCGGCAAGCCCGTTCCACGGGCAGGTGTCATCGCTAAAAATATTGTACCCTGTCGAAGTCCATGTGCCGGAACTAGTTGGGTCACAATTAAAGCTGGTATCCTCCGGGTAAGCAGCCAGAATTGAATCTTGAACAGTCACTGAGCCAGTGGGCATATTTTGAATACTGGAAAATGGGCCTGGATTGGACAGCGTTGACGACATAATTTTTATGGTACCGGAATTGTAAATACCTGTAATGACACCTTCACCGGCGGAGTTGCCGCTTATGGTTGAATTTAGGAAATCGATGCTCCCGTGGTTGATGATACTTGACCCAGCCACCGCATGGTTATTGGCAATAGTTGAATTTCTGATGGATATTTGCGCACTGTCATTGTAGATAGCTGATCCGTTATTGGCGATATTGTTTCTGATGGTTGAGTCTACGATGGATAAATACCCATGACCCAAGTGGGCAATCCCTGCGCCGGCGAATGGAGCCGAGCAAGTGCTCATGTCGCAATCTCCTCTATTGGCCTCAACCGTCACTTTTTCGATTAGCAGATTTCCAACATTCGAAATGCCTGCTCCGAACAAGTTTGCATCGGTTGGCATAATGATCCCACCACGGATCACTGCATTTTTTATGCTCAAATGTACCCCCGCTCCGATGCGCAGAACGCGGTCCAGCTGGTTGGCATCGATCACCGCCGGCAACTTGTCTGTTCCAATGATGGAGACAGTGAAGACAGAATCGCTGTCTGGAAAATCCAGGTCTCCGGTGTGGATGTCATTGGTCTCATCCGGCGGGATGGTGAGCTCATAGGTTCCTGCGGGGACGTTGATGGTGATATCGCTGTAGGGGAGGTTCCCGATGGCTTCTGAGATCGCAGCTCGGAGCGTGCAGGCGCCGCCTACAGGCGCGCCGATACTGCACACACCGTTCGTGGCTAAATCTCGCTGGTCGATCGTGGTGTTTACATCAAAGATGAGCGGGTCTGCTGCGGAAACGGGGGTGCCGGATAGAAATCCAGCCAGCACGCAGATACATAGGACAAATGCAAAGCGTTTTACCAGGTTGGAAAACATACGCCCTCCTCAGATTTTGCCTGAAATCGTAAGATTTTATTGTGTCGTTCTATTTTGGCAGGCCGGTGATACCCAAATTTAACTGAAGCGAGTGGGGCTGCCAGAAGTGAAAGGCAACCCCATCATATTATTGCTTCCGCGCGCTATCTAACACAATTCCTTTCATGGTCTCTTCTAAACCCTTGCATGCAGAGATTACTTGTTGATGATCGGTACAAACACATTCAAATAGCTTTCGCCAGCCAGGGAGAACGTGGAAAGGTGACAAATATCCACACTCAGCCGGTTTTCTACCAGGTCGCGGGTATAGGCCGAAACAGGATCGCAGCTTGTGGCAGCATCGATCCAGGCGCTGCCGTCCCAGTAGTATAGCAGGAGCGTCTCTTCATCTTTGATGAATGCGACATCTTCATCAGAATATTCGATGGTGACGGTGACCGGCGTCTCAAAGGTAAAGTCTTCTTGCACATCGCCGTCGATGATGGCTTCCAGGGTGAAGGCGTGGTTGGTGGCAACCAGCAGATGGGAAATTGTTGTATTTGTTGAAGACTCCAGGCGCATTAGGATACTCTCTGTCACTGCGCCTGCTGGAATTTCCACTGTCGTGGGATTTATCTGCGTGTCGACATACTCAAGAGATGTATCGTACTCCGGTTCGGCTATTTGTTGGCTGGTATAGGTCAGGCTCACCAGCCGATATTCTTCCGACATGTTTGGAGATTCGACCAGCCCGGCAACTTCAGCTCGGGCAAGAAAGCCAGAGCGTGGATGGACGATTGGTACAAAGGGTATAAAATTATGGATATCTTGCGCAATATCCTCGTAATCTAACACTTGTTGGTCGAAATCAGGTTCAGTCAGAGCGGCTTGCAGATCGGCACACAGGTCTGGGTCTATCGGTCCCAGACCCAGGGAATTTGGATTGCAGAGATGATAGGCGTAGAAATTGTCAGGGTGCAAATAATCTGCGTACCAACCAAGCAGGTAAAGATCTAGATCCCCATTGTCTACCTTGTCAAGGAACTCGCCGGATTCATATTCAAGAACTGTGGTATTGATGCCTACTGCATCCAGGTAGCCTTTTATCGCAGCAGCGATTGCTACCGGGTCAGGCAAATAGGTGCGGATGACATTTCGATAAGCCAGGGTGGTGTCGAAGCCCGCCGAATATCCTGCTTCGCTCAACAGGGTTTGTGCCAATGTGGGATCATATTCAGGAAAAGCAAGTGCGGGATTGTAGCCCCATATCGGAGGTGGGAGGAACTGGGTGGCAACCCGATCACCAGGTGTGTAATACGTTCCGATCAACGCTTGCCAATTTATGGCATGGGCTATTGCCTGGCGGACTTTAATGTGATCGAGCGGTACGTGGGCGCGGTTGATACCTAAATACCCCACGCCAGATGATGGCCGCCACTTGACCTGGACGGCTGTATTTTCTATTGAATTTGCCAGGGTGCTATCAGACAGGTTATCGGCGACATGAACAATTGCGTTGACCACGGCATTATAACGATCTGTCTCATCGCTTATCACTTTAAATGTCAGCGTGTCAATATATGGAGCGCCTGCCCAGTAGGTTGAATTCGCTGTCAGACTGATGTGATCACCGCTGATCCATTCTAAAAATTTGAACGGACCGCTTCCTACTGGGTTCGTAGAAATATTCCCCGTCTGTAGTGCATTCGGGCTGGCGATGCCAAATGCTTCAAAGCTGACCAGGCTTAGCAGGTGGTAGGTGGGTTGCGAAAATGTAAGCTGTACTTGCAGCGGGCCAGGAGCATCAACGCCTGTGAGGATGCAAGTTTCATCACCTTTAAAACCGCCAAAGAGGTAATAGAAATAGATAAAGTTTGCATCAAACTGCGGGTGGGTGGGATCCCACCAACGGTTGAAATTGTACACAACCGCAGATTCATCGACAGGGGTGCCGTCGTGAAATGTAATGCCGGGGTGCAGATAGAAATTCCACTGCGTGGCATCAGAATTGCGCGACCAGGAATCTGCCAATCCCGGTAAGTAAGCCGTCCCGCCAGGTTCGGTATTGACCAGCGTATCATAAACCTGGGCGGTGATGGTCAAGGCGTTCCCTTCGACGGCAAGGGCTGGGTCCAGTGTGTCGACATCGTATGCCAGCGCGACGATAAAATTATCTGTTGTAGGAGAAAGGTCTAGTGAATCGCTAGCCAATGTGGATGAAAGCGAGCTGCTCAAAGATAGGAATACCAGAAGCGTGACAGATATAATACGCGGGACAATAACAGGGCGGTGAAATCTGAATGATTTATAGAACCCTAGATTCCTGTCCATCTAAAAACCTCCTCTATCATTAAGTGGGAAATTTTGTGTCTTATTCAGTTTACATATCAAACTGTTCTAGCTAATAAAACTTCGGATTTTCTTAAAGAGCGCAGTCGGCATTATTATTCGTTTTTTTTTATCCGTGCGCGGAGATATGCCCTGCCTCCTTTCGCACATAGGGCTCCACCGGCAGCACATCCACCAGCTCGTACTCCAGGCTGCCGACACCGATGGCAGCGGCGTATTCCACCTGTTTGAATGGGTCTTTGAGCGGGCCGTGAAGCTGGGCAAACGGGTGCCCGCTGCGGGGTTGCACTTCGTACACCCGGGGCAGGTTTTCTTCAAAGAGCGGGAAGTTGAGTGTGGTATCAAGCTGGGCTTTGTCCACGGCCACGATGTCGTCCGAGCCAAAGATGCCAGCATCGGGCATGATGGGCATGGTGGTGAAGCCAAAGCAGTCGCACATGGGAGTCATATGGGTCGCCAGGCTGATGTGGACGGCCTTTTCGGGTGCAAATGTGGAAAGGACAAGCTTGCAGCTGATGGCGACAGCTTGTTGGAAGGCGTGGAAATTGGCCTCGTCGATTTTGAGCGAGCCGGGAGGCGCCACTTTGAGACAGCGCCCGCAGGCGTTGCAGTCATCATGGTGCATGTGCAAGTGGTCGGGGTGTTCTTTGTCTGGCACCAGGGCAGCCCAGGGACAGGCATCCATGATACGCTGGCGGGTCTCGGCATCCGGGCAGAGCTCGGGGAACCAGTACTGGTCGTAGTGCATGCAGTCGTGCATGGCGCTGCGAGTGGGCGCAGCCATGCAGCCCAGGGCGATGTTTTTGAGCGCTGCGCCGTAACCGCAGGTAGGGTGGCCTTTGAGATGTGCCAGGTTGATCAGGAAGGTGGCATCCTGGATCAAGCCGGAGACCTGCCATTCTTCCAGATTTTTGAATGGATAATGATGCGTGTAGACATATTTTTCATCTGGGCCTGCAGCGGGGTAGACCGGGCAGCCCACGGCTTCGGGACTGTAACCGCGGTATTCGGCGCCGGAGACATCCCAGGGCACATCGGCGATAAAGGGTTTGCCGCCACCGTCCAACACAGCCTGTACCACCTTGCGTACAAAGACCGGGTGCACGGTGGAATACCCGATGTTATTACCGGTGTGCATCTTGAGCGCCACGGTTTCGCCTTTAACGCGATCACGGAGGTGCAGGCGGTCGAGGATCAGGTCGAGCTTGGCGGGCAAAGTTTCGGATGCGGTCAGGTGGGTTTGCTTTGCGGAGCCGAAGTAAACGGTAGGTGGCATGAGTTCATTTCCTTTCGATCACGGAGGGGTATGGGTGATGATGGATATTTAATTATACACCTATCAGATGATCACGGATTACACGGAAGACACGGATTTCACGGATTAGAGCGGAGGATCACGGATTACAACGGATGATCACGGATTAGAGCGGAGGATCACGGATTAGGGCGGATGATCACGGATTACACGGAAGACACGGATTTCACGGATTAGAGCGGAGGATCACGGATTACCCGTCAAGGCAGCAAAACCGCCTTGACGCAGGATTTCACGGATTAGAGCGGTGGATCATGGATTAGAGGTTTTGATTATTTTTCCGATTTCGGGCATAATATGGGTATTCCAAAATCAAAGTAGAAGGAGGGCGTGATGGTTACAAAGCTCATTGCAAGGATCTTGTTGGGATGCGCGCTCGCGGCTGCGTTATTTGGCGCTCCAGTACAGGCTGCACCTTCAGCGACTTTCACTGTGAATAGTTTGACGGAGGGTGATGATATCCTTCCCGGCGATGGGTTGTGTAATTCCATCGGAGGCTGGTGCACGCTCCGGGCGGCGGTGATGGAAGCCAATGCCCTCCCCGGAGCAGATGTAATCAACCTGATGGCGGGAACCTATAATATGACGATGCCGCTTCCGGTCCAGGATGATGTGACCATCAACGGCGTTTCGTACACGTCCAGCATTCTGGATGGACCGGGTACTGCCGGGGTGCATGCTTTTGTATTGGACCTTACTTACTATCCCAATGTGGATTTTGTGCTGAGCGCGGTGACGGTTCGAGATTTTGCCGGTGCAATTATCACCCTGGGGAACCAGCTCAAACCCGGTACGGTTTTGATTAAGGACAGTGTGTTGCGAGACAATATTATAAATGACGCATCATACGGCGGCGGGGCGGTCATGAATAACGGCCTGGCAGCCTCGGTTGTGATCCGCAATACCACCCTGATCAACAACAGCGCACCCTATTGCGGCGCCATCACAAACCAGGGCTCGTTGGCGATAGAGCAGAACAGCATCATCCGCAATAACTGGGCGCAGGCAAGCACGGGCGGCGCAATCTGTAACAAGGGCGGCAGCCTGACCATCAATGACAGTTCGGTTTTTCTGAATATCGCCACTGGCGATTCTGGGAACTTTGGCGGAGCCGTGTATCAAAACGCAGGGACAACGACCGTCAATAATTGCCTGGTGTACAACAATTCTGCCAATGCAATTGGCGGCGCTTTTTATATTCAGGCCGGCGATTTGCAGGTGACAAACAGCAGCATTAGCGAGAATACTGCCGATACTGGCGGCGGGTTCGCCCTGTATGGAAGCGGGCAGACTGTGCTGACGAATGTCTCAATTCTTGAGAATATAGCCGGCAACGGCGGGGGGATTGCCACGAGCACAAACCTGACGATTTCTCAAAGCGATATCATCAGTAATACCGCCATGCTGAACGGCGGGGGGATGTATTTGAGCGGTCTGGAAGCCGAAGTGCTCAACAGCACGATCAGCGGGGGTTTTGCTGTGCAAGACGGTGCGGGGCTTTATGTAAACAGCTCAGCAACGCTGCGCCTGGGCAATGTGACGGTGATGAACAATACCGCCGATAGTGACAACAACGGGGATGGATTTGGCGGGGGAATTTTCAGCGCAGATGGGAATGTCCTGGTGCGCAACAGCGTTATCGCAAAGAATAAGGATTTGCGCGCCACACAGTTTGAGCTGTGGGCGCCCGACTGTTACGGCGAGGTTACATCGGACGGGTTTAACCTGTTTGGCATGGTGAATTTCCTGTGCGATCTAAGCGGAGATATGAACGGCGTACGCATGGGCGAAGTCTCGCCCGGTCTGGATCCCATGCTGCTTCCGCTTACCCAGGATGTGTACGATACTTATCACCACCCCCCGCAAATGGGGCCGGTGGTAGATACCGGAAATCCAACAGGGTGCAGGGATTTCGACGGCAATTTGCTGATGCTCGACCAGCGCGGCGTGGTTCGCGTGTTCGGTGTTGGGCAGTCGATGTACCTGCCTGTGTGCGACCTGGGCGCAGTAGAATCGTTTTACCAAACGAAGAATAGATACTTGCCGCTCATCAGCCGGTAGCTCTAAAAATAAGGGCTGCTTATTCTACAGCAATTTTCATAACCAGGGGCAGATAGGTTTCGAGCGGTGTGACCTGGATGGTTACAGTGACTGTGGTCGAATCTACTTTCCCGTCGTTGGCTTTGTAGGTAAAGCTGTCCTGCCCCGTGTATCCTGCGAGTGGTTGGTAAATGAAAGAACCGTCGACGGCAAGGATGACACTACCGTTGAGGGCATCTGTGACCAATATCGCGCTAAGCGCATCTCCATCAGCATCTGTATCGTTTACCAGCACACCCGATAAGACATCCACAACCAGAGCAGCGCCAGCCTGGGTGGTGTAGGTATCTGCGATCGCCACCGGCGCAGTATTTGGCTCCGGGTTTACTGCAATCATCACCATAGCCACATTGGATAGCGTCAATCCGTCGGATGCCTCGTATGTGAAGTGGTCCGGGCCGGTGTAATCGTTCTTAGGGATGTATGTGAAGGAGCCATCGCTGTTCAGTGTCAGGGTGCCCTGCGTGGTGGTCGCCAATAACACCGCTGTCAGGCTGTTGCCGTCTGCATCGTTGTCGTTTGCCAGTACGCCGCTGGCTGCGTCGACAGTCAGGGTGGTTTCCAAGATGGTCTCATAGTAATCGGGCACGGCGACCGGCGCTGCGTTATCCGACGAGTTGACGTAAATCGTCACCATCACCGGGTTGGATGTGCTCCGTCCGTCGGAAACTTCGTATGTAAAGTGGTCTTGGCCAATGTAGCCGGTGTCAGGTGTGTAGGTGAAGGAGCCGTCTCGCTGCAAATCCAGGCTGCCGAAGGACGCATCACCGAGCAAGACTGCAGTAATGACATCCCCATCCGGATCGCTGTCGTTCACCAGTACACCGCTGAGTGCATCGACGGTAAGGGTGGTATTGAATTCAACTGAATAGGCATCCATCACGCCAACCGGAGGGTGGTTGGTGAGGGCATAAATGGTTATGGTTACGGTTACCACTGGGGATTGGTACATGCCGTCGAAAGCCCGGTAGGTGAAGGTGTCTGTACCGATATAGGAAGAATCGGGTTTGTAGACGAACGAGCCATCGGATTTCAGGTTCAGTACACCATGGGTGGCAGGTGCCACCAGTATGGCGGTAAGGTTTGTGCTGTCGATGTCGCTATCGTTCACCAGTACGCCGGAGCCAACAGGGATGATCAGGACGACATCCATATCCGTGGTATACGTATCTGCGGCCGCCACAGGCGGGTCGTTGATCGGGTTGACCGTAATCGAGACGGTTGCTTCATTCGAGTCATTGGTACCATCGTTGACATTGAACTTGAAGCTGTCGCTCCCGAAAAAGTTTGGATTGGGTGTGTAAGTCAGGTTTGGTGCCGATCCAGTGAGCGAACCGTTTGTGGGTTGGGTCAGGATAGCCCAGGACAGCGGGTCTTCGTCTGGGTCAATCGCCGTCAGGGTAATCGCAAGCGCAGTATCCTCGCTCGTACTGACCGATTGGTCGTAGGCAATCGGGTACGCCTGTGGTGCTAAAGCGGGATTGAGTGACTGGTGAAAACTGGTGGGCAACGAAGGTGCCTGATTGGCTGTGTATTGCGCTGCGGCAGGCGATGAGAATGCAAGGCTGGAGAGCAGGCTGATCATCAGGATGGTGATAATATTCAGGTAGCCAGGAGTTTTTTTCATAGGAATTTCCTTGTCGAAACAGGTTACTTGTGTTTTGGTTTTAAATTTTTCTAACCTCTCACTAACAATTATAAGGGAAAAACACGCTAATCAATACATCCTTCACCTGATAAAATTGACCCAGGCGGCAGCGGATAACCGCCTGGAATGGAGAATTCTATGCGCTCACGAACACTCTTGATTATCGGAATGCTGGTTGGGCTTTCGATTGCTTGCACTCTGACGGGGAAGGTCCCTAGCACTCCAGAAGCGCTTGATCCAGGCTTGCTGCCCACCATTGTGGCAGGCACCCTGACCGCCAGCGTGGAGCAGGCGCAGCAAACTGCGGAAGCAGACCCGTTTGCGCGCGCTGCTACGGCGACGGCGGCAGCGGCAGCAGGCACGGCGGACCCGCAGGCGCAGGCAGCTGCTGCCACGCTTACCGCGGCTGCCGGCGCGCCCTTGGGCGGTGTGGTGACGGTTTCACCATGGACGCCCCAGCCGGAAACCCAACCCCAGCCAGCGCCTGCAACCCAAGCTGCCCCGGCAGCGCCTCCCGATACTTCTCCTTTACCTTACGTCGCGCCACCAGTTGCATTCGATACGGGTTTGCTGCGCATCGCCTATTATGACGGCGCGGGATTGCAGTTATGGGCAGAAGGCGGGGCGCGCAAGCTGCTTTACAGCGGCGAGCCGGTCTCCAGCGTCGCTATCTCCGATGACGGTTGGGTGATCGCCTTTACCACGCGCAATGAGTACTACATCGATACCGGTTTGTGGCGCGTCTATGCCGACGGAAGCGGATTGCAGAAGCTGCTGGACCCTGTTGGACTCAAGGCGCTTTCTGAGGACCCGAATGCCGATAGTGTCAGCCCTTACCAAATGGAGTTCGCTCCTGGATCGCACAGCCTGGCTTTCACCACCCGGCTGGTGTTTATGGGGCCTGGATTAATACTACAAGATGATTTGCGTTTGCTGGAGATGGACAGCGGGCAGCTCAGCACGCTCTTTGCACCTGGGTTGGGTGGGATGTTCAGTTACTCGCCCGATGGGGGCAAGGTCGCCCTGGTTACAGCCACCGGGATCGGCCTGGCGAATAGCGACGGCACAAACCGGCTGGCCAACCTGCTCAGCTTTCCCAGGGTGATCACCTATAGCGAATACCTTTTTTACCCATCGGTGCGATGGGCTCCCGATGGCAGCCGCTTTTTAGCGGTGATCCCGGATGAAGACCCGCTGGCGGCTAACCCAACATCCACGCTGTGGCAGATCAATGCAGGGAACGGTTCGGTCGAGCAAGGAAGGGCCTTCCCTGCAGGGCTGTGGCTTTTGTTTGCCGAAAATACCATCTCGCCAGATTTAACAAAAATCGCTTACCTGCAGCAAATTGGCACGCCAGAAAACAATACTTGGGAGCTGCATGTCGCCCGGCTGGACGGCTCGCAAGATGCGGTGCTGCGCACCGGCAACATGCGCATTCTGTCATGGAGCCCGGATTCTGCTCGCCTGTCGCTTGAGGACCAATCGGAGCTTTTGATCGGCGACGTGGCAAGCGGAACTTTTGTGCCGTTGGCGGATGTCTTGCCGGCAGTGGACTCCGCCTGGGTCGATGCGGCGCGTTATCTGTACTGGAGCGGCGATACGCCCAATTTGAGCCTGCGCCTGGACAGCCTGGATGCGATGAGCTTATCGGTTGGCGGTTCGAGTGAGCACTCGTCGCCGTATGCGTTTACGCTGGGTGCGGAGTGAAGCATGGAATATAAGAACAAATTGATCACAGGGGCAATGGTAATCACCATGAACCCTGAGAGAGAGGTGATTGCCGATGGAGGTGTGGCAATTTCGGGAGATAAGATTTTGGCGGTAGGTGGGAGCGATGATCTGTGCGAAAAATACCCCGCTCCTTTGTTCAATGAGATTAACGCAACCGGTAAGGCGCTCTTCCCTGGTTTTGTAAATATCCATACCCATGCCGGGTTGACCATGCTGCGCGGGGTAGGAGACGAGTGGGCAACCTTTCC
>CAZTMX010000040.1:0-18203 GCA_964614855.1 uncultured Anaerolineaceae bacterium
GGTAGGGGCGCTCTGGATCATCCCGGCTGACAAATTGCGCCTGTACCGCCGGATCGTGCGGCTTTTCCACAAAAGCCGAAATCTTATAATCCTCTGCGCGCTTGAGCAAGCCGAAGCGTGTGGCATCGATGGCGGCTACCGGCTGTACTGCTACGGTAATATCAGCCTCATGGTTCCAATGGAACTCGGCGAAAGCTGCATAATCCATGCGGTAGAGATGGTCGCCTGCCAGGATCAACACATACTCGCATTGGGTGGATCTGATTTCCAGCAGCTGCTTGCGCACGGCATCTGCCGTGCCCATGTACCAATCGCTGCTGCGCGGGGTCTGTTCCGCAGCCAGTACCTGTACATAGCCGTTGTGAAAGTTGTCGAAATTGTAGCTTTGGGTGATGTGGCGGTGCAAGGAGACTGAATTGAACTGGGTCAGGATGGCAATTTTTTGGATGCCGGAGTTGATACAATTGCTGATGGGTACATCGATCAAGCGGTATTTCCCTGCAATAGGCACAGCAGGCTTGGAACGCTGCTTGGTGAGGGGGTATAATCTTTTACCAACACCCCCTCCCAAGATCACTGCCAGGATTTGATCCAGGGATGGCATTTTTCGGCTCCTATGATTATACAAATATGAATTGGATAGATAGTGTAATTATAGGACATTCAACAAATAAGGGGAAGACATTTAATCAGCTTTTTGTGTTTTCTGCAAAGGAGTGGCCATGACAGAGACGACAAAAGAGCAAATTGCGCAGGCTTATGAGACACTGCTCCAGAATTTTATCCGCTGGGCAGATGGGCAGGAGGGGGTTCGCTCCGCCATGGTGATCGGCTCGCGGGCGCGCCGTGATCATCCTGCAGATGAATTCTCAGATTTGGATTTAAGCATTTTTGTCGAAGACCCCGCTCTTTACCTGGGGACGACAGAGTGGCTGGATCAGATCGGCGAGCCGTGGCTGAGCTTTATCGAGCCCACCGGGGACCGCCGGCACTGGGAGCGCAGGTGTCTTTTCGCAGGCGGGTTGGATGTGGATTTTGCCTTTGTGCCGGCAAAGGTGGTGTCAGAGATGATCGCTACGGGCGTCCCGCCGGAGGTAAGCGACGTCTTCCGGCGCGGTTTCCGCATTTTATTCGATAAAGACAACCTGCTTTCGCAGATCGATTTCCATGCGCCGGGCGTGAGCCAGGCCCTCCAGGTGGAAGAGGCTGCTTTTCTGGCGGTGGTGAATGATTTCTGGTACCACAGCGTGTGGACCGCTAAACACTTACGCCGGGGTGAACTATGGTGGTCGAAGAATTGCTGCGATGGGCACCTGAAGGAGCTACTACGCCGGATGTTGGAATGGCATGCGCATTCCGGGGCGGATGTGCAGAAGGACACCTGGCTGAGAGGCCGTTTTTTGGAGGAGTGGGCTGACCCGCGTGCGGTGCATGCCCTGAAATCCACCTTTGCACATTATGATCTGGATGATATCTGGCGGGCGCTGTTTGCCACCATGGATTTGTTCGGCTGGCTTTCTCGCGAAACGGCTGAACTAAACGGGTTCGGCTACCCGGAAGAAGGTTCGACGAGCGCAATTGCCTTTGTGGAGGGGCTGTGCAACAGACCGGCGAGACGGCAGGCGGAATAATTTATAAAAAAAAAGTTGGCCAGGTCGCCAACTTTTTTATGCCGAAGGTGGGAGTCGAACCCACACTCCTCACGGAACACGAGTTTGAGTCGTGCGCGTCTGCCAGTTCCGCCACTCCGGCCGGCTTCTTTATTGCGAGGGATAGTATATCGAAGTATGCACGGCAGGTCAAGGATAAGAAGCCTCTGAATTTTAATGGGCTGACGCCTTACCTATGATAGAATATCCGCTTATGCGATTAGGAATTATTGGATTACCCCAATCTGGCAAGACCACTGTATTTAATGCGCTCACCCGGGGCGACCAGCCTATCACTGTCAGCGGTGGGCGCTTTGATGTGCACACCGCAGTGGTAGATGTCCCCGATGAGCGTGTCGACCGGCTTTCGCAGATGTTTGAGCCTGGCAAAACCACCTATGCCAAGGTCACTTATGCCGATATCGCCGGGCTAGAAGGCAGCGCCAGCAAAAATGGCTTGTCCGGCCCTTTGCTTAACCAACTGACCCAGATGGATGGTTTTGTGCACGTGGTGCGCTGTTTTGAAAATTACAGCGTACCCCACCCCCAGGGCAGTGTGGACCCACGGCGCGATATTGCCGCCATGGACGGCGATCTGCTGCTCAATGATATGATTGCGGTCGAGCGCAAGCTGGAACGCCTGGCGGAAGAGCGAAAAAAGGGCGCCGGGCGGGAAAAAGCCGTGGTGGAGCGTGAAATTCTCCTGTTTGAACGCTTGAAAGCAGCCCTGGCGGAAGATACCCCCCTGCGCGCGCTTGAACTTTCTCCGGAAGAGGAAAAATCGCTATCAGGCTTTGGCCTGCTCACCCGCAAACCGGTACTGGTGTTGCTCAACCTTTCCGATGCCCAGGTGGCGCCGGATATTGCCTATTCTCACCGGCGCAGCGCGCTGGCGCCTCTGCAGGGCAAGCTCGAAATGGAGCTGGCTCAGCTGCCGCCCGAAGACGCCGAGATCTTCCTGGCGGAGTACCAGATCGAAACCCTGGGGTTGTACCGGGTGATTAGCCTGTCTTATGATTTGCTGGGTCTGATGTCCTTCTTTACGGTGGGGAAAGATGAAGTGCGCGCCTGGACGGTCCAGCGCGGCGCCCTGGCGCCGGAAGCAGCAGGCGCCATTCATTCGGACCTGCAAAAGGGATTTATCCGCGCCGAGGTTGTGGCTTACAACGATTTGATCACCCTGGGCGGGCTGGCGGAAGCGCGAGCAAAAGGAAAGCTGCGCCTGGAAGGCAAGGAGTATGTGGTGCAGGATGGAGAAATCCTGAATATCCGTTTCAACCTTTGAGAGAAACCAGAAGAATAGAGGGAGTAAGATGAGCGTACTGTACGATCAGAAACAATGGAGCCTGGCTGACCTTTTTGATTCACACGAAGGGGCGGCGATGCAAGCTGCTTTTGCCGAGCTGGAAGCAGACGTGACAGCCTTTGAAGCGCTGCGATCCCAGCTTGTTCCAGATATATCCAGTGAAAACTTCCTGGAGATCATCCAGCAATATGAAAAAATCAACCGCCAGGGATATCGCATTGGCGGTTTTGCGGAATTGTGGTTTGCCACCAATACCCAGGATCAAAATGCACTGGCGTTCCTGGCACGCGTCCAGCAATTCGCTGCCGAGTTGGAAAACCGCACCCTGTTCTTCAGCCTGTGGTGGAAGGATCTGCAAGAAGATCAAGCAGCGCGCCTGATGCAGGGCGCCGGCGATTATCGCTACTGGTTGGAAGAAATGCGGCATTTTAAACCGCACACCCTGTCCGAGCCGGAAGAGAAGGTCATCAATACCAAAAACACCACCGGCGTCCAGGCTTTTAGCACCCTGTATGACGCCATCACCAACCGCTACACCTTCAAAATCAACGTGGACGGCGAAGACAAAGAGCTGACGCGCGGCGAGCTGATGGTGTATGCCCGCCATCACCGTGCCGATCTGCGCGCCCAGGCGTACCAGGAACTGTACCGGGTTTACGGACAGGATGGCCCGATTTTGGGGCAGATATACCAGACTTTGGTGCGGGACTGGCGCAACGAGCAGATCAACATGCGCCGCTTCTCGACCCCCATCTCGGTACGAAACCTGGTGAATGATATCCCGGACGCGGTGGTGAACACCCTGCTGGATGTGGCTGAGCGTAATGCCGCGGTATTTCAACGCTATTTTCGTTTGAAAGCGCGCCTGCTGGGGATGGAGCGCTTGCGGCGTTATGATGTCTACGCTCCCATTGCCCGGTCGGACAAATCCTTTGCCTTCAACCAGGCGGCAGATATGGTGCTGGATTCTTTTGGTAAGTTCGAACCCCGCCTGGCAGAACTGGCGCAGCGCGTATTTGACAATGATCACCTGGACAGCGAGGTCCGTAAAGGCAAACAGGGCGGGGCTTTTTGCGCCACCCTTACGCCGGACCTAACCCCCTGGGTGCTGGTGAACTACCAGGGTCGGGCGGATGATGTAGCCACTCTGGCGCACGAGCTGGGTCACGCCATCCACAGCATGCTGGCAGATCACCACAGCCTGTTCACCCAGCATGCCTGCCTGCCCCTGGCGGAGACGGCCTCCACCTTTGGTGAGATGATGCTGGTGGACCGATTGCTGGCAGAAGAAAAGGATGAGAGCGTACGCAGGGATCTGCTTTTCCGCCAGGTGGATGACTCCTACGCTACGATCATGCGCCAGTCATTCTTTGCCCTGTTTGAGCGCCAGGCACATGAGATGGTTGTGAAAGGCGCATCGGTGGATGAGCTGGCTGCGGCATACCTGGAGAACTTGAAGAAGCAGTTTGGCGATGCAGTGGATGTTAGCGATGAATTCCGCTGGGAATGGGTATCTATTCCCCATATTTATCATACGCCTTTCTATGTTTATGCCTATGCCTTTGGTCAATTGCTGGTCTTATCGCTTTACCAGCAATTTAAGGCGGAAGGCGAAGCCTTCAAACCCAGGTATCTGAAGATCCTGGCTGCCGGCGGCTCACAGGCGCCTGTGAGCGTGCTTTCGGAGGCGGGCATCGATGTTTACAGCGACGCCTTCTGGCAGGGCGGTTTCGATGTGATCAGCAATATGGTGGAGCAACTGGAGAAGCTGCCGTAAGCTGGATGTGGCGCCAGGCTTGCAGGGTTGCTAATGAGCATCAGAAGTTCGTAGTATTCCTATTCGTGTAAGGTAGCCGCGGAGAACAAAGTTTGGAAAATACGCTGGCGAAATCGATCTTTCAGGCAGTGAGCCTGGTTTTAGCACAAAACCAGGCTCTTTTCAATGCGCTGGATGAGACGAACCACAACCACGGCGATCACATGGTGGAAATCTCTGCCGCAGCGCTTCTGGCTGCGGAGGAGAACCCACTGGCAGAGCTACCCGAACAGATGGGGCTTGCTGGGCGGAAATTGCAGCAGCTCAACAACAATGGTTCTGCGCCTGTGTATGCCGACGGGTTGATCTGCTTCTCGCATGCGCTGGCGCATAAGGGGATCAGCCAGGACGAACTGACCGGTTATGTGCAAAACATGCTGGCGGATGATCAGGAGATGCGGGAAAAAGAAGCCAGCCCCAGGAGCGGCGAGGTGCTAAAAGCGCTCGTCCAGGGCCTGGCAGACTGGAACCGGCCTGCGGCGCAGCGGTCGTCGAGCGGGGGGAGGATGGATCTGGGCGCCCTGTTTGAATTGGGGATGGCTTATCTGCAGGCAAAACAGCGCGGCGGGACGCGGGTGGAAATCCTGGCGGATGCAGCCGTATCCGCCAGTCCATTAAATGATGCACCTTACCGTTACCAGTCCGGCAAGCTGGTAGTCCAGGCGATCTTGCAGACACTGGCAGATATGCCAGCCCGTTGAACGCTGCACCTCACCGTTACCAATCCCTTAAGCTGGTAGTCCAGGCGATCTTACAGACACTGGCAGATATGCCAGCCGGCGCCGGACAGGGATAAGGCTCTCTAGACGGAAACGCTAACCTGGAGCGGTATTAGAAGGGGAACTCCTCGTCATCCGCGACGGGAACAACCGGCTCTTCCTCGTCTGGTTTGCGCTCCAGCATTTGCATTTGGGAAAGCACCACCTTGGTAAAGTAGCGTTTCTCGCCGCCCTGCTCGTATTGGTCGGTTTGCAACCGGCCTTCCAGGTAAACCAGCCTGCCTTTGTTGAGATATTGCTGGCAAATCTCGCCGAGACGGCCCCAGGCTTCGATATTAAACCAATCGGTTGCATCTTTCCATTCGCCTTCGGCGGTGCGCCAGCGGCGGTCGACCGCCAGGCTGAACGAAGTCACCTTTTTGCCGGTGGGGGTGAAGCGGGTCTCCGGGTCCTTACCCAGGCGTCCAATCAATTGAACACGATTGAGGGATGGCATGGTCTGCTCCTGTTGATGTAGAAGAATGTTTTCGGATCGATAAATATAGTGTAGCCCGACCTGGGAGAGTGTCAAGAGGGGTGTTTAATGAAAATGCTGGCAGCCAAGGGCCTCTATGAAAAAATGTTGCCAGAACATCCAATCGCTGGTATGCTAAAATAAATATATTATCGTTGATTGCAGGTCTGTAGAATATTTGTATAAAAACCACTAAATACAAAATATATTGCATATATTTGGAGAAACGTAATGTATATTGCTATCGAGGGTGTAATCGGCGTCGGAAAGACCACCCTGGCGCGCTTGCTGCAGGTCCCCTTCTCTTCTGGACTGCTGTTGGAGGTGTTTGAAGAAAACCCCTTCCTTTCCGATTTTTACGCCGACCGCAAGCGTTACGCTTTTCAAACCCAAATCTTCTTTCTGCTCAGCCGCTACCACCAGCAAAGGCGTACAGTGGCGGATTTGCTCGCCGGGAACGGCAGCCTGGTAGCCGACTACACCTTTGAAAAAGACGCCCTGTTTGCCCAGATCAACCTGGCTGGCGATGAACTGGAGATGTATTACCGGGTGCACGAGGCGCTGGCGGAAAAGATCATCCCGCCCGACCTGATCGTTTATCTGCGCGCCGACACCGGTACCTTGATGCGCCGCATTGCTTTTCGCGACCGGCCTTACGAACGCAACATGGATCGCGGTTATATCGAAGAACTCAACCAGGCTTATGATGCCTTTTTCTCAGACCAGCACCACCGCCGCTCGCCGGTGTTGGTGCTGGATACCAACGACCTGGATTATGTCAACGACTCTGTTGCGCTGCGTTTTGTCGAGAACCGTATCCGCCAGGCATTAAAATTACCCCCATTTCAAACGGAGCTTCCACTCGATATGTTGGGCGAGACGAGGTAGCCTATGCGCGTCACCCACGAAGCATTGCTTAAGGTTTCACGTGAAACAACCGAACGGCGAGTACGGAAAGATCGCTCGATTGCTGCGGTCTATTTATGCGGCTCCCTCTTGCGAGATGATTACGCCCTGGGCGGTACGGCAGATATCGACCTGGTGTTCATTCATACTGATACCCCAGCTGTGGAGCGAGAAATAAAAGCGCTGACCGAGGAAGTCAGCCTGGATATCGCCCATCATGCACAGCAAATCTACCGCCAGGGCAAGCAACTGCGCATTCACCCCTGGCTGGGCCCTACACTGAATAGCTGTAAGGTGCTGTATGACCCGCAGCATATCGTTGATTTCATCCAGGCCAGCGTGCGCGGCCAGTTTGACAGCCCGGAACACATCTATGCCCGTGTTGAGAGCCAGTTCAACCAGGCGCGCGCCATCTGGAGTGATTTGCAGGCGCAACTTGCAGACCAGGCTGCGGCGGGAGCGCAGCAAAAAACCGTACAGGGATACCTGCGCTCCCTGGGTCATGCAGCCAATGCAGTTGCCAGCCTGAGCGGCGCCCCGCTGACCGAGCGGCGTATGCTGCTTGAATTCCGGGCGCGGGCAGAAGCAGCCGGAAAACCCGGGCTTTCGGCGGGATTGCTGGGTCTTTTGGGCTCGCCGAACCTTGAAGCGGGTGATTATCCCCGCCTGGTGGAGCTGTGGGAGCAGGTCTATCGCTCGCTGCCTGCGGAGAAAGCTCCGCCGCGTTTACACCCGGCGCGGCGTGCTTATTATGCTCGCGCATTTTTCGTGTTGATTGAACAAAACAGACCGGAAACGATCCTCTGGCCCTTACTGCATACACTGGGACAGTCATTGGAAATCCTGGATGACGGCAGCGAGGCCCAAAAAACCGCCTGGAATATCCTTGCGGCAGCCGGTTTACAGGGTGCATCCCTGAAGGAGCGTTTGCTGGCATTGGATGCCTATCTGGACCTGGTGGAAGAAACCCTGGAGGAGTGGGCGCAGGCGCGCGGGGTGGAGCTTTGGCCGGGCGTACAGTGAAAATAATAAAAAAACTTGATCGAGTGCATATACATAGTTACCAAGAAACACAGCGGGCATGTTTCACGTGAAACATGCCCGCGATGTACTCTAACGATTTACCCTTGCTAATCGCCCGGCCAGCTTCGTTCCCGCCGAGCAGCACGTGTCAGCAGCCTCCTCCCCACCACGCGCACTTTGGCGCTGCTGATGATCGGCACTACCTGGAAGATCTCCCAACCTTCTTCTACCCACAAATTGAGCATTGCTTCCAGTTCTTCATCTTTCAAGCCGCTCCAGGCTGATCCAACTGTTTCAACACGGTATTCCCATTCCAGTTTTTCGCTCATGGCTTATTCCTTGGGCGTTTCTTGCGGGGCAGCCTGCGCCAGGGCCATTATTCCGCCAATCCCGCCCAGGTTCATTGTATCCACCGCGCTGCTGGGCACAATCACCATGGCGCCTTTCTCTTTAAGACCTTCGAACAGCATATTCATGGCGCGCAGGTGCAGCGCGGTCGGGTTGTTGATATACGCCTTGGAGGCTTCTGCAAACGAGTCAGCGATTTGCATCTCGGATTCGCCCAGGATGACCCGCGCCTGGCGCTCGCGCTCAGCCTGCGCCTGGCGGCTCATGGCGTCTTCCAGCTCCTGCGGGATGACCACATCGCGGATTTCCACCGATTGCACCGAGACGCCCCAGGGGGTGGTACGCTCATCGATGATCTTCTGCAGTTCAGCGTCCATCTTTGCCCTTCCCACCAGGATATCTGCCAGGGTCATCTGCCCGATGATCTCGCGCAAAGCGGTTTGGGCGGCCCAGGCGATGGCGGCGTTGTAATTCTCCACTTCCAGGGCGGCTTTTTCAGCGTCCCATACCATCCAGAACAGTACGGCATCTACATCCACCGGCACGGTATCCTTGGTCAGGGTCTTTTCCGCATTAAAGGGTGTGACCATGACGCGGTGGTCGATCCACACCGGCGTGGTATCGATCACTGGTACGATCCAGAACATCCCTGGACCGTGAAGACCCTGGAACTTTCCCAGACGCAGTACCACGGCTTTTTCCCACTGCTTGGCTACCTTGAGTGCCAGTAAGATATAGCTGCCGGCCAAAGTGGCGAAGATCACCTCTACGGCGATCCAGGTATCTGATACGCCGGAGGCCTCCAAAATTACCGCAAGGATGACCCCGATCAGTGTAATGACGGTGAAGGCCATCGCGGCAACACCGCTGATTCTTACCATATCAACGGCTGGGGTTGTGGTTCGTGATTTTCGTGTGTTTTTCATTCTTCCCTCACATGGTTCTTCTTTTTGATCTTGATGCGATCTGCAATGTCTTGCTTTCTATTCCGGTTGTTGGTCAACCAGGAGTTGCTGAACAGTTGCTCTTACCTCTTCACTTGTGTACCCCAACTGGCGCGCCTGGTGAATAAATTGCAGCGTCAGGGCTTCCAGGCTGCGCGCTCTTAGTGTCTCTGCAGTCTCGTCGCCGGGTGTCTGCCAGATATAGGTGCCGCGCCCCTGCTGCGTTGAGATCAGGTTGGCTTCGTCCAGGATGCGATAAGCGCGCGCCACGGTGTTAAAGTTCACCCGTAAGTCTGTTGCCATTTGCCGTACCGTCGGCAGTTGGTCTCCCGGTGCCAGGATGCCGCTTTGGATCATCTGCTTGATTTGGTCGACAATTTGCAGATAGATGGGCTGGCTGGCTCTAAAATCGATCTGGATCTGCATGGACACATTCTTTCTTGTTTGCCCGGATTGTATCTTTGTATAATTGTATCATTGTATGATTGAATGCATTGTATCATGAGAGAGCTATTTGTCAAGGGTTTTCGCCCTTTGTGTTAGCGCAAAGTAGTGGATGCTCCTTTTTACAAAGTTAAAATGTCCCCTTTGTGTGGTAAGAAGATCAAGGGTTGACGAGCGTTCGCCCGCGGGGGTATGATGTTCCTGAGATGATTATCAGCGCCAGCCGCCGGACCGATATCCCTGCCTTTTACAGCCAATGGATGGTGAACCGCCTGCGGGAAGGCTATTGCCAGGTGCCCAACCCGTTCAACGCCCGGCAGTCAGCCCGCCTGTGGCTCGCGCCGCAGGATGTGGATGCGATTGTCTTCTGGTCGCGCTTCCCGCGGCCGCTGCTGCCGTTCCTGCCCGAGATCGAGCGCATGGGGCACCGCTTTTATTTCCAGTACACGCTCAACAACTACCCGCGCCTGTTAGAACCACACGCACCGGCCTTGAGCGAGGCGCTGCGAGCGTTTTGCGACCTGGCGCAGCAGATCGGTCCAGGGCGGGTGATCTGGCGCTATGACCCGATCTTGTTGAGCCCGCTGACGCCGCCGGAGTTTCACCTGGAAAATTTCCAGTACCTGGCGCAAGCGCTATACGGCAGCACCCGGCGCTGCGTGATCAGCCTGTACGATCCCTATACAAAAATCCGGCTGCGTATGAAAAAAGCGCTCCAGGTCGACCTTTCGCAACCAGACCCTGAGAGGGAAGGTCAAATTCCACCGCTTCTGCGTGGAATCGCGGCCATCGCCGCCGGGTACGGCATCCAGATGACAAGCTGCGCCGAAGCGCGGGAGTTAACATCTCCCGGCAGCCCGCGCGATCCCTCGTCCGTCGCCCCGGTTGGCGCCCTGTCCAGTCCCCCGCCCGGCGCCCTGTCTGGTAGCCTGCCCGATGCCTTGCCCGGCGCCCTGTCCGGTAGCCTGCCCGATGCCTTACCCGACAATCCACCCGTTATCCCGCCTGTTATCACGCCCGTCACCCCACCCGGCGTCCCGCTCGGGATGCCGCCCGCTATAGCGCCCGCAATAGCGGCAGGAAAGTGCATCGATAACGATCTGCTGCAGCGGGAATTTGGCCTGTCAATCCCATACCTGAAAGACCCTGGACAGCGCAAAGCCTGCCGCTGCCAGGTCAGCAAGGATATCGGTGTGTACAACACCTGCCTCTTCGGCTGCCAATACTGTTATGCCACTACCAGCTTTGAGCGCGCCCGGCGCAATTTTCGCCTGCATAATCCTGACAGCCCGACCCTCTAAACTTTTATACTTCGCTTATTGTCATGCGTGTTTGCGCATGGTAGAATGATTAATAGATACAACCGCCATCCGGTGATTTTGGCTTTTAATCGTCTGAAGCTTGCCTGAAGCTTGCCTGAAGCGGTTGCAAATATTACTTAGCCAACTGGAAAATAGTTGGTATTGGAGGTACAGGAATGGAAGGACAGGTTGGTACCTTTGCGGTGAAAAAAGGTCTGGCCCAAATGCTCAAAGGCGGGGTGATCATGGATGTGGTCACACCCGAGCACGCAAAAATAGCTGAAGATGCAGGTGCAGTAGCGGTGATGGCCCTGGAGCGCGTACCGGCGGATATCCGCGCAGATGGCGGTGTGGCCAGGATGAGCGATCCGGAACTGATCCTGAAGATCATCGACTCCGTCTCGATCCCCGTCATGGCGAAGTGCCGTATCGGGCATTTTGTCGAAGCGCAGATCCTCGAAGCCATCGGCGTCGATTACATCGACGAATCCGAGGTGCTCACCCCGGCGGATGAACAATACCACATCTACAAGCACAATTTCAAGGTACCCTTTGTTTGCGGCTGCCGCAACCTGGGCGAGGCCATGCGCCGTATCGGCGAAGGCGCTGCCATGATGCGCACCAAGGGCGAAGCCGGTACAGGCGATGTGGTCGAAGCCGTGCGCCATGCGCGCTCGGTGCTGGGCGAAATCCGCCGCTTGCAGAATATGCCGGAAGCAGAAGTCATGACGTTCGCCAAAGAAATTGGAGCGCCGTTTGAGGTGGTGATGGAAACCCGCAGCCTGGGACGCTTGCCCGTGGTGAACTTTGCTGCCGGCGGTATCGCTACCCCCGCAGATGCTGCGTTGATGATGCAATTGGGTGTGGACGGCGTTTTTGTCGGCTCCGGTATCTTCAAGTCCGGCGACCCGGCGAAGCGCGCTGCGGCCATCGTCAAGGCCACCACCCACTTCAACGACCCCTACATCCTGGCAGAAGTCAGCCGCAACCTGGGCGAACCCATGGTGGGGCGCCAGATTTCCGCCATCCCGGATTCTGAGCTGCTTGCCGGGCGCGGCTGGTAATCTACACCTATGAAAATTGGGGTTCTGGCGCTGCAAGGTGACTTTGCCGAGCATATCGCTGTGCTCAAAAAGCTCGGTGCAGAGACAGCAGAAATCCGCCTGCCGCAACAACTGGCGGATCTGGACGGGTTGATCATCCCCGGCGGCGAGTCGACCACCATCGGCAAGCTGGCTGTGGCATACAACCTGATGGAGCCCTTACGCGAGTTCGGCCGGCGCAAAGCCATCTGGGGCACTTGCGCCGGGGCGATCCTGCTTTCAAAAGATGCGCGCCGCTCGCAGCCGCTGCTGGAGCTGATGGATATTACCGTCGAGCGCAATGCTTTCGGAAGGCAGGTGGACAGCTTTGAGGTCGATTTGGATGTACCCGCACTGCGCGTGGTTGACCCGGAATGCAAACCGTACCACACGGTTTTTATCCGGGCGCCTCTGATCGAAACCGTGCAAGGCGAGGCGCAGATACTTTCGCAATTACCGGATGGGCGGATCGTGGCGGCGCAGCAGGGACGCCTGCTGGCTACCTCCTTCCACCCCGAGCTTACACAGGACGATCGTTTTCACCGCTATTTCTTGACTTTGGCTACTTAGTGTGCCGTCCTGGGTATTTGGATGATTCGGCAGGCTGCTGGGCGTCCCTCAGCCACCTGCCAGGTGAATGGCTATGACCGTGCGTCCATTTGATTGGCGCGATCTATCCGTCCTGCATCGCAATCGCGATAAAAGCGTTTACCTGGACAGTGTCCTGGTTTTGACGCGCGGGCCGTTGGTGGTGCCGGGAGCCTTGTTTTCCACCCTGGCGCCGGCAATGGGGGTATTCACTTGCGTCACAAACGGCGCTGAGAGCGAACAGCCGGTTATTGGTCAGTTAATCCATCTGGCAGGGTCGCAGTATGCCCACCTGACCTTTCTTACCCCAGAGACAGCGCTAGAGCAGCCCTCGACGACAGAATTGCTGGATTATATGGTCACGTTGTGCGGCGAGCGCAGCGCCTGGCGCCTGCTGGCGGATGTCGACGAGCAATCGCCGGCTTTTGAAGCGATGCGGCACAACGGCTTTGCCATCTACGCCCGCCAACGCAACTGGCTGGCGGCAGAAATTAGCGAGCATGCGGAGGATGCCAGTGCATGGCGTCCTGCCGGAAGCCAGGATGCAGCTGCAATCCGTTCGCTGTACAGCAACCTGGTTCCCGGGCTGGTGCAGCAGGTAGAGCCTTTTTCCAACCAATCTCAGTGGGGAGGTACCTCCCCAAAAGGATTGAACTCCCAGAAGGGTGCAAGTTCCCCAAAGGGTGCGGTTGACCCCAAAGGCCTGGTGTATTATGAAAAAGGCGAATTGTTGGCATTTGTCGAATTCAAGTCCGGTCACCGCGGCATTTGGGTGCAGCCCTATGTACACCCGGATGCTGAAAATGTAGCTGGAATGCTTGCCAGTTTGCTGCAAAAGATCCCCGGACGCCGCTCGCGCCCGGTCTACATCTGTGTACGCTCCTACCAGGCCTGGTTGGAAGCGATCTTAGAAGATTTGGGGGCGCAGCCTGGCGCCAGCCAGGCGGTGATGGTGAAATACATGGTGCAGCCTTTGAAAGCGGGGCGAACATTTACCTTACCTTCTTTAGAGAATGGGCATGCGGAGGTTTCCACCCCCATCGCCCATTCGGAGAGTAAATAACTTGGCGAGAATTGAAAAACAAAAGATAACCGATGATTTACAGGCGTTGCTGGCAGTCATGCCGGGGCCAATTGCTGAGGCGGTGGAGCGAGCTGACAACAGCGAAAACCTGCTGGAAGTGATCATGGACCTGGGCCGGCGCCCGACAGCGCGCTTTGTGGAGCAGGAAATCATGCTGCTCGATCAAGAAGTGACGCACGAAGAGATCGATTACGTGGTCGAACGTATCGGCGATTTTGATGCCGACAACCGCGCCGGTCTCGAGCGCACCCTACACCGCATCTCCGCCATCCGCAACCGGCGCGGGCATATCGTGGGGCTCACCTGCCGTGTGGGCCGGGCGGTGTACGGCACCACGGATATTGTCAAGGACCTGATTGAAAGCGGTAAAAGCCTGCTGTTGCTCGGGCGGCCTGGCGTGGGCAAAACCACCCTGCTGCGCGAGGCAGCGCGCCTGCTGGCTGAGACCAAGCGCGTGATCGTGGTGGATACCTCGAATGAAATCGGCGGCGACGGCGATGTGCCCCACCCTGCGGTGGGCAAAGCGCGCCGCATGCAGGTAGCCAGGCCTTCGCTGCAGCATGAAGTGATGATCGAAGCGGTGGAAAACCACAACCCCGAAGCCATTGTGATCGATGAAATCGGGCGCGAGCTGGAAGCTGCTGCCGCCCGCACCATTGCCGAGCGCGGTGTACAGCTGATCGGCACGGCGCACGGCAACACGCTGGAAAACCTGCTGCTCAACCCCACCCTGGCGGACCTGGTGGGTGGGATCGAGTCGGTCACGCTCTCCGATGAGGAAGCGCGCCGGCGCGGCACGCAAAAAACCGTGCTCGAGCGGCGTTCCCCGCCAACCTTTGACGTCTTGATCGAAATCCAGCAGCGCGACCGGCTGGCGGTACATACCGATGTGGCAGCTTCGGTGGATGCCTTGCTGCGCGGTTACCCCATTCCGCCGGAAATCCGCTCGCGCATCAACGGCGAAATCCGCATCGAGCGCGGCGCAGCACCAACTCGCCCGCAAAGCGCCGGGCAGCTGGGTTACCGCCGCCAGGGAGCGGAGGGTATGGGAGAGCGTTCCGGACTGGTTTCCGGCGCAGACCCCGGCGCCGCTTACGGCTCCGCTGGTCACGGTGCTGCCAGCTATGGCGCCGCCAGAAATGGCGCTGCCAGTTACGGCGCAAATGGGCCGCGTCCCATGCGCGACCGGTCGTCGATGCAAACCATGCGCATCTACCCCTACGGCGTGGCGCGCAACCGCCTGGCCCAGGCGATCAAACGCCTGAGCGTGCCGGCTTTGATCGTCAACGACGCATCTGATGCGGATGTGCTGGTCACCCTGCGTTCCTATTACCGCACCCGCCAGCAGACGATCATGGAAGCCGAGCACCGCAATGTGCCGATCTATGTGCTGCGCGCCAATACCGTCAACCAGATGCAGCAGTTCCTCAGCGATCTGTTCAACCTGTACACTGACGCAGGCGGCGAAGTCAACCTGGAAACCATCATCCAGGAGACGCGCTCGGCCATCAGCGCCGTAACCAGCGGCGAGCGCTGGGTAGAGCTGCAGCCCGCGGTCGCAGCGATTCGCAGGGTGCAGCACGAGATGGCGCGCGATGCCAACCTGGTCTCGCATTCCTACGGCAAAGAGCCCAACCGGCGCGTGCGTATCTTCCGCGAAAGCTAAGCGCCAGGAAGCAGGGGAAACGTCATGTTCATCACATTGGAAGGCCCCGAAGGCAGCGGCAAGACCAGCCAGCTGGCCAGCCTGGCAGATTTTTTGCGCCGGCGCGATTACACCGTATTGACCACGCGCGAACCCGGCGGTACGCAAATTGGCGACCAGATCCGCGCCGTGCTCTCTGACCTGCGCAACGAGGAAATGCACCCGCGCACCGAGCTGCTGCTCTTCCAGGCCTCGCGCGCCCAGCATGTGGAGCAGCTGATCCTGCCGCATTTGCGATCGGGAGGCATCGTTTTATGCGACCGCTATGCCGATTCGACCCTGGCTTACCAGGGCTACGGGCACCAGGCCTTTCCGCTGGAACAGGTGCGGGCGTTGATCGATTTTGCCACCGGCGGGCTGAAACCCGATCTGACCCTGCTGTTGGATGTGGATGCCGAAGCCGGGTTAAAACGGCGCGCCCAGGGCGGCGATTGGAACCGCCTGGACGCCTATAAGCTGGAGTTTCACCAGCGGGTACGGCAAGGTTATTTAGAAATGGCGCGCCAGGAGCCAGGGCGCTGGGTGGTGATCGACGCCGGGCGGGCGTTCAGCGAGGTGCAGCAGGATATCCAGCACACGGTGCTGGCGGCGCTGCAGCAGCGATCGGACTAAAGCACTCCGGCAGTAGCGCATCCCGGGCAAGATACAAGCCGGCAAAAGCGCAGGCCCAGCAAGGTTTGCGCCAGACCCGGGCGCACAGGCTAAAAGTCCTCGTCGCCCCCGCCCAGATCCCCCTCCCCGCCCATATCGGGCAGCGAGGCTTCGATCTCCTCCGGGCTCTGACCAGCCTCCAGCCGGTCAACCACTTCGTTAAACTCCGGGCCGATTTCCTCACCCAGCTCTTTACCCATCTTGCGCATCATCCTGCCCATAGCGCGCGGGTCGTCCTCCAGCCCATCAAAAGCGTTGGGGTCGTCAAAGTTATCCAGGCGGCTCTCATCAGAGCGGGCGATGCGTACCCGCCCGATGCGGCGCTGGATATTCTGGCTGGCGCAGTGCGGGCAGGTCACCTGCTTCACGTCGTATTCGTTGTAGCTGAGGAAAACCTCAAAGCGTTTGTGACAGTCCAAACAACGGTAACTATAATTGGGCATGCGGTACCTCCGAGAATTCAGTTTGGTCGGAATTGCAGGTCGTCCAAACCGATTTTGAAATTATAATCAAGACTTATCCTGTTGTGGGAGGTCAGAGTGAGCGAAAAGAACGTCTTCAATCCATTGGAGCCTCAGCCGCTGTTGATCGTTATCTCCGGTCCCTCTGGAGTGGGTAAAGACACCGTGATTAACCGCATGAAAGAGCGGGCGATGGACTTCCACTTTGTAGTGACGGCGACCAACCGCCCGCCGCGCGAAAAAGAAGTCCACGGGGTGGATTATTTCTTTCTCAGCTCGGATGAATTTGCGGCCATGATCGAAGCGGATGAGCTGATGGAATATGCGGTGGTATATAACGATTATAAGGGCGTCCCCAAAGCCCAGGTGCGCCAGGCGTTGGAAAGCGGCAGCGATGTGATCATGCGTGTGGATGTACAGGGCGCCGCCAGGATCCGCGAGCTGGCGCCGGATGCGCTGCTGGTCTTCCTGACCGTACAGGACGAAGAAGAAATGATCACCCGCCTGAGAGAACGCAAGAGCGAGACGCCGAAGGAGCTGAACCTGCGTATCGCCGCCGCCCGGCAGGAACTCAAGCGCATGGGTGAATACGACTATGTGGTGGTCAACCGCCAGGGTCACCTGGATGAGGCCGTGGATACTATCGCCGCGATCATCAAAGCGGAGCACCACCGGGTAAAACACAGGAAGGTCAGGTTATAGATGATGAACTCCAACGAACCCGGACAGGCAGATCCACGCCAGAACCCGCCCGGCGCTCCAGTTCCAGGCCAACCGGCGAGCGGCTGGGTGCAGGTGCGCTACAAGGGTCAGCGGCCGTACGTGGTGTATGTGTTGATTGCCATCAATGTCGTGCTTTATCTGCTGCAGATGGTCAGCCCGAGTTTTATCGACGCGCAGAGCCTGATGCAGCAGCTGGGGGTGGTGGTATACGGCTCCGACCCGGTAGCCCTGCTGGGGATGAAGATCAACGAGCTGATCGTGAGCGGCCAGTATTGGCGCCTGATCACCCCCATGTTTTTGCACGGCTCGATCATGCATATCGCCTTTAATATGTATGCCTTGAACGCCATCGGCCCCGAGCTGGAGAGGCATTATGGGCACCTGCGTTTCCTGGCGATGTACCTGCTCTCGGGTTTTGTGGGCAATATCTTCTCCTTCTTGTTCTCGCCCAACCCCTCGCTGGGGTCTTCCACCGCCATCTTCGGTCTGCTGGGCGCCGAAGCGGTTTTTCTCTACCACAACCGCAGCATCTTCGGCAGCCAGGCGCGCAAAGCGCTGATGAACATCGCCACCATCGCCGGGATCAACCTGGTGATCGGCCTCTCGCCCGGCATCGATAACTGGGGGCACATCGGCGGCATGATCGGCGGCGCCAGCTTTGCCTGGGTTGCCGGCCCGCTGCTGCAGGTGCGCGGTCTGTATCCGAGTTTGACCCTGGAAGACCAGCGCGAAAGCGGCGAAATCCTGCGCGCCGCCTTGACGATTGGTCTGTTGTGGCTGGCATTTGCCGCCGCGGCGATTTTTGTGAGGGGATAAAAAAGCTGGCGGGTGGTTACCCTCCCGCCAGCTTTTTTCACTATCTCTACTTATTGATCTTCTCTTACAAATCCGGATACGCGTCGTCGTCGTCGATGTCTTCATCCAGGTCATCATCGGAGC
>CAZTMX010000041.1:0-18115 GCA_964614855.1 uncultured Anaerolineaceae bacterium
CGCTGCCACCAGCAGCCGCCAGTAAGGATCAATAATGAAGCGGCCGGTCATCAGGGTGAGAAAGAAACCGATGAGTAGGCTGCCGCTGAGGTTGATCACCAGGTTGCCGTATGGGAACCCCGCGCCAAATTTCTGGGCGACCACATCACCGACCCAGAAGCGCAGATTGGCGCCGGCGATTGCGCCCATGGAGATGATTAGAAAGCTGGCCATCGGCCAATCTCGCAGTGGAACATGGGATACCCTCCGGAAGAGTGAGTTCATACGGTGAAGCATGGGTGTATTGTACTGCAGTTATCGAATGCACTTCTCAGTGCACTCCGTGTCTCCGTGGTGTTCTCTTGTCTTTCCTTCGCTCTTCTCAGTGCGCTCCGTGTCTCCGTGGTGTTCTCTTGTCTTTCCTTCGCTCTTCTCAGTGCACTCTGTGTCTCCGTGGTGAATGCTCTTTTTTCAACGCTGCGCCGCCTTACTTCGCTCTTCTCAGTGCACTCTGTGTCTCCGTGGTGAAAGCTCTTCTTCTACGCGGCGCTGCTGCCCTTGATATAAATCCCTTGTGGGTCAAGCTCTTCTCTCAGTATCCTCAGCTCTTCGTCCGTGGGTTCTTCAGTCAGGCGTAGATTTTCTGCCACCTTGAGCTGCCAGCCGGTATTGGCCCTGGCGTCGTCTGCGCTTTTACCGGGATGCAGGGCGGTCAGGGTCAGCTCGCCGTTTTCATCGGGTTCCATGATGCCGATATCGGTGATCACCGCCTGCGGGCCGCCGCCGCGCAAACCAGCAGCCTGGCGTTCGCCGCCGCCGCCCAGGAAACCGGCGGAAGTGCGAAAATCCACCTTATCAGGGAAACGCCGTTTCTGGTGCGGGGTCATGATATAACAGCGGTTCGCCCAGGCGGCGATTTCTTTTGATCCGCCCGAGCCGGGCAGGCGCACCTTAGGGTGCGCATAGTCGCCAATTACAGTGGCGTTGATGTTGCCGAAGCGGTCGATCTGCGCCCCGCCCATAAAACCCACATCCACGTTGCCGCGCTGCAGGTAAAGCGAGAAAATATCGTACATGCTGCATACCGCGGTGGCGCCGCTGACCAGGGTGGGGTCGCCGATGGAGAGCGGCAGGCGCGCCGGCTGCGCGCCGATCACGCCGGCTTCGTAGATCATCAGCAGGTTGGGGGCGTGGGTGCGCCGGGCCAGGTTACAGGCCAGGTTGGGTTGTCCCACGCCGACAAAGACCACATCGCCGTCGCGCAGCATACGGGCGGCGTTGATTATCATCAGTTCGGATGCATTATAGGTTGTCATATTTCAGGTTCTTTTCCGTAATTATTTTCTCATGCTAGAAGGAGGATTGCGCATAGGTAATGACCGGATTAGAAGCGCAAACTCAGCCTTGGCGCGGCATCTCGCCTAGTACTGCCCGTAATCCGTCACGGCTGCGGGGCGGCTGCTGACCATCAAGCTCTGGCGTTTTGCTTCGCCCAGTTTTTCCCAATACTCGTCGCGGTCCTTGACGCCGTACACCCATTCATCCAGGTATGCCTGAACACCCTCTTTTGTTTTGCTGATCTCATCCCATTCCATGTAGAAGGCATTGTCGCGATCATAGTAGCCCTGGGTGTAGGAGGGGTGGCTGCAATAGGGCACATGGCACACGGCATCCACAATAAACCCGGGGATCAAGGTGCGGTTGGGGTCCGAGCGGATCACGCTTTCATCCACGATCTCTTCGGCGGTCAGGATCACGCGTTTTGCGGCAAAGGCGGCTTCTTTTTGCTCGCCGATGATGCCCCAGATTTGCGCATTGCCCTCTTTATCACAGCGCTGCACATGTACGATGGCCACATCCGGGTTGAGTGCAGGCACCACCACCACATCTTTCCCGCTGTATGGATCGGTTACCGTGCGGTAATTGGGGTTGGCAATTTCCAGGTCCAGGGCAGCGGTGGGGTTCATCGGCATAAAGGGCAGCCCCGTGGCGCCGGCTTGCAGGCGCGAGATCATGCCGAAGTGCGAGTATTCTTCGTATTCCAACCTGCCGCTTTCCAGCTCGGCGCGGATAAAGCGCAGCGAGCCCACACCCGGGTTGCCGATATACGAGAAAATCACCTTGCTGGCACAGCCGGCTGCCACCATCTGGTCGTAGATCAGATCGGGTGTGGCGCGCGCCAACACCAGGTTCTTGATCCCCTGGCGGATGATCTCGTGACCCGCAGCGAAGGGGATCATGTGTGTGAAACCGGCGGCATACAGCGTATCGCCGTCATGCACAATCTTCTTGACTGCTTCCTTAAGTGATACAAGCTTTGTCATAGTCTTTCTATTTCCCGAAAGTATTCGAAAGAAAAGGGATTGGCGGCTGGATGGCCGAGCGCCAATCCCCTTGTTTTTAACAGGTCTGCCAGCGATCAGGCAGGCACAATATTGGTGCGGATCTGCTCGTGCATGTAGAGCTGTACATAGTACAAACCGCCGCCGTTCTTGCCGGATGAGCCGGAGCCTTTCCAACCTCCAAAGGGCTGGAAGCCGGGCCATGCGCCGGTGGTAGCGCCTTGCGGGCGGTTGGCGTAGGTCACGCCGGCCTGGATCTGATCAAAGAAAACATCCACTTCTTCGGGGCTGCCGTAGAAACCAGCGGTCAGACCGTAGTTGACATCATTGGCGATCTTCATGCCTTCATCCAGGTCTTTGATCTTGCCGATGGTGGTGATGGGCAGGAACATCTCGTACTGCCACAGGCGGTGGTCATAGGGCACATCGGCAACCAGGGTGGGTGCGCAGAAATAGCCTTTTGCCAGCTCGCCCTCGGTGAGCACTTTGCCGCCGGTGAGGATGGTGCCGGCTTGCGAAAGCTCTTCACTGAAGTCTTTGTAGTCCTGGTAGGAGCCCTGGTTGATCACCGGACCCATAAAGACGGATTTTTCAGACGGGTCGCCGATGACGATATTGTTGGTCAGTTTTACCAGGCGATCGACAAGCTCGTCATACACCGGTTCTTCAATCAGCACGCGCGAGCATGCCGAGCACTTTTGTCCCTGCAGGCCAAATGCCGAGCGCATGATGCCTGTGGCGGCGTATTCCAGGTTGGCGTGGCGGGTGACGACGGTGGGGTTCTTGCCGCCCAGCTCGAGGATGGCGGGGCGCACGTATTTGCCGTTGGCGAAATCGCGGAAAATCTTCATGCCTACATCAAAGGAGCCGGTGAAGGTCACCCCGTTCACCTCGGGGCTGTCGATCAGCGCTTGTCCCAAGGTGCGCCCAGGGCCGGTGACAAAGTTCACCACACCGTCGGGCAGGCCAGCGTCGCGGAAGCATTCCGCCAGCCGGCGCACGATCCACGGGGTATCGGTGGCGGGTTTCATCACCACGGTATTGCCGGCAGCCAGCGCCGCGCCAACCGGACCGCCAGTCAGGGCGGTGGGGAAGTTGAACGGGCTGATCACCAGCCACACGCCGTACGGGCGCAGGATCGAGACATTGGTGGCATTAAAACCGACCAGCGGGTCCTTGCCCATCTCAAAAACAAAGCCGTTGTTCTTTTCCACCTGTAAGCAGGCATAGCGGATCAGATCGGCGGTCTCAGCCACATCCCCCAGGGATTCCATGCGGTTCTTGCCCACTTCCAGGGTCATCACCGCTCCCAGGTCAAAGATACGCTCATCGATCAGATCGCAGGCTTTGCGCAGCAGCTCGATGCGCTTCTGCCAGGGCATCTTGGACCAGATGGGGAATGCCTTGCGTGCGGCAGCCATTGCCTGGGCTGCATGGCTCTCGTTGCCTTTCTGCATCACCGCCAGCACCATCTCAGTGTTAATGGGTGTGCGGTCTTCGAATTTTTCCTCAGCAAATACATCCTTGCCGTCGATAATCATGGCATATTCTTTGCCCAGGTTGGCTTTTGTCTTTGCCATGGCTTCTTCGTACTTGGTATGCAATTCAGCAGGTGGGTTGTACATGGTTGCATAGGTGAGTTTGAATTTTTCAGTCATAGACAGCTCCTTATTCTTAAGATGGTTTGTAATGACGATCACTTTTTTCTGGCACAGCTAGGTCCGTTCGCTAGCGTTTCAAATGAATAGGCTCCTGGATGCACAGATATGCCAGGATTATTCCAAGTATAGCTTAGGAATTCTCCCCCGTCAAAAGACAGTTGTATGCTGATTCATATGACAGATTTCCACTCTTTTCTGGTTCGATGAACATCCATTTTCCAGAGGTGGCCTCTTGCAATTCCGGCTACATTCAACTATGATATGAACAAGATGTTGTTCACCAATTCCACTTTTATCGGCATTGATCCAACTGCGGGAGAAAAACCGTTCAGTTATGCAGCCCTGGATCGGGATTTGCGCCTGGTGGCACTGGGGAACGGCGGCATTGATGACATTCTTGCATTTTGTGCAGGCCAGAGTGCGGCGGTGGTGGCTGTGTGTGCACCGCGCCAACCCAACCAGGGGAAGATGGCTCGCAGAGAAGTGCGCCAGTCGCTTTCTCCCATGCCCGCTTCCGGACGTTGGATGAATTTCCGCGTGGCGGACTATCTGCTGCGGCAGCACGCCGTCACCATCCCGCAGACACCCGCAGACGAAGATGCCTGCCCGCAGTGGATGAGAAACGGCTTTCTGGTATATCGCCGGCTGGCGGACCAGGGCTATGTGCTTTACCCACAGGAAGGCGCTGAACGGCAGATGATCGAGGTTTACCCTCATGCCGGGTTTGCCGCTTTGCTGGGCGTGGCGCCCCTGCCGAAGCACAGTCTGGAAGGGCGAATGCAGCGCCAGCTGATCTTGCTGGAGCGGCGGATTAATGTCCATGACCCGCTGCGCATCTTTGAAGAATTTACCCGCCACCGCCTATTGAAGGGAATATTACCGCTGGAGAACCTGCTCAGATCGGGGGAGCTGGATGCGCTTCTGGGCGCTTACACGGCATGGAAAGCACTGCAGCACCCGGATCAGGTTGTTTTGCTGGGAGACCCAGACGAGGGTCAGGTTGTCCTGCCCTGTGCCCTTAAAGAAAGTTATGCCGGATGACCGACCTGGTAAAAAGCTTGCAGGGGCGCGATCTGGGCCACCTGCGCATTATCGCTGAATTGTGGGGGATTGACTTCAGCGCTCCCGACGCACATATCGGCATCCAGCGCCTGGCGCCGCAGTTAATGGATCCGGTGCATGTGGATGAGGTGCTTTCTACCTTACCGGATGAGGCGTTGCAGGCGATTAATGACCTGCTGCGCGCCGGGGGGCGTATGCCCTGGGCGGCCTTTACCAGGCGATATGGAGAGTTGCGCGATATGGGGCCTGGCAGGCGAGATCGCGAACGGCCTTATGCCGGTGAGCAAGCCAGCGCATGCGAAGTCCTGTGGTACCGGGCGATTGTGGGACGCGCTTTTTTTGATGATGCCGCCGGTCCGCAAGAGTATGCTTTTATCCCCGAAGACCTGATCCCGCTGCTACCGCTTGTGGAGACCCCTGCTGCAGCGCCACTAGGGCGCCCGGCCTCTGCTGCCGAGCGCGCTCACTTGTTGCCAGCGGTGGATACCTTGCTGGATGATGCGTGTACCATGCTGGCAGGGTTGCGCAGCGGTTTACCATTACAAAAAATTGGACCCCTGCTGCGCAGCGGCAGATCCAACCCGGCCGCGCCGCTGGAGGCGCCTGTTTTGCTGGCGCTGCTCCAGGCTGCTGGCATGCTCAACCAGCACGATGAGCCGCTTCCGGAACCCACGCGCACCTTTCTGGAAGCACAACCCGCCCAGGCGCTGGTGATGTTGTTCGAAGCCTGGTTGCGATCCAGGGATTTTAATGAATTACGTATGGCGCCTGGGTTGGTGTTGGAGGGCAACTGGCAAAACGACCCGCTGCAGACACGCCAGGCAATATTAGATTTCCTTTCCACCGTGCCGGGCAGCCCGAAATACAGCGCAAGTGATGGCGAACGCCCTTTTTGGAGCCTGGGCGCCTTTGTATCCAGCATCTACCAGCTGCATCCAGATTTTCAGCGTCCAGCCGGCGATTATGACTCATGGTACATCCGCGATGCCGCCAGTGGTGAGTTCTTGCGCGGCTTTTCCAATTGGGATGCGGTGGATGGAGCTGTGCTGCGCTTTTTTATTGCCGGACCGCTGCACTGGCTGGGGGTGCTGGACCTGGCCGGGACAGAAAACTCCCAGGCACTCAGCGCCTTTCGCTTTTCTACCTGGGCAGGCGATTTGCTCAATTTTCAGGCGCCGCAGGGGCTGCATGCAAGCGAGGAACCGCCTGCTGTGCGCTCAGATGGGCGCATCCGCCTGCTGCCGCAAGCACGGCGCGATCTGCGTTACCAGATTGCTCGCTTTTGTGAATGGCAGGGTTTCTCGGATGGGTTTTACCGCTACCGGGTTACCCCGGCTTCCCTGGAACGCGCTCGCTCCCAGGGTTTGCGCACCGCCCACCTGCTCAGCTTGCTGAATAAGCATGTGAAAAACGTACCGCCGGCATTGGTCACCGCTGTAAAACGCTGGGATAGTCAAGGCAGCCTGGCGCACTTTGAGCAAGTGGTGGTCTTGCGCGTCAGCAACCCGGAGCTGATCAGCGCGCTGCGCGCCACCCCGGCATCTCGGTTCCTGGGTGAAACCCTGGGCCCGGCTGCTGTCATTGTTAAAGGCGGCGCATGGGAAAAGGTAGCCTCTGCCCTGGCGGAACTGGGGTATCTCAGTGAAGCCCGGTTTGAGATTGGTTCGTAAGTTTTTTTGATCAGGTTTGGGGTGTATTAAAAGATCGCCGGAGCAGTTCTTATCCTGTTCATTGGGCAGGTAGTATCTGGCATTTTTATAAAATCGGTCTAGCCTTGCTGCTAGCGTATTTGCCAGCCAATTGTTTGAACTGCTCCGGCGTATTCAGTTGTCCAAAAAGATAGTAGCATGAATAATAGCTGCATTTCACCTGTTATTTGTCAGTTTCGCCCTGTGACATTTGTCAGGTTCAATTACCCTCGTGGTAAAATTTTCTCCAGATATGCTGACTTCGAAAATTCTTAAAAGGAAAACCTGGGATGCCTTCCCGGATTGAGGGTAATAATGGACGATCCAATTCATGTATTGATTACTTTGCCATTTGATGAACGGATGGTTGAAAAGCTGAACCTGGTATCGCCGCGCATCAAGATCAGCGTGATACCGACCAACAAAGTGGAGGATATCCCTGCGGAGCAGTGGCAAAAAACGGAAGTGATTTATACCAACCGGGTGCTGCCGGCGTCAGGCATGGCACCCAGGCTGAAGTGGGTTCAATTTCACTGGGCAGGGATTGACCATGTGGCGGATTTGCCCCTTTTGAAATCCTCCGAAATCACAACCACCACACTCAGCGGTGCTGCTTGTTCCCAGGTGGCTGAATATATCTTGATGATGATCTTGTCGCTTGGGCACCGCTTGCCGGAAATGTACAACGCCCAACGCCGGGTAGAATGGCCGCGCGATCGCTGGGAACGCTTTAGCCCGCGTGAGCTGCGAGAAAGCACGGTTGGCATCGTAGGCTACGGCAGCATCGGCAGGCAGGCGGCGCGTTTGCTGCATGCTTTTGGGGCAAAGGTGCTGGCAACAAAACGCAATGCCATGAAACCCGAGGATCCTGATTACGTGGTGGACGGCATGGGCGATCCTGCGGGCGACTTTGTGCACCGGCTATATCCTGCACAGGCCGTGCGCTCAATGCTCAAAGAGTGCGATTTTATTGTGGTCGCCACACCGCTGACCCCGGACACGCAAGGGATGATTAATGCGGATGTGCTGCATGCTTGTAAACCCAACGCTTACCTGGTGGATGTATCCCGCGGTGGTGTGGTGGATCATGAGGCTTTGGCAAGCGCATTGAAAGCGGGCAAACTGGCAGGAGCAGCGCTGGATGTATTTCCCATCGAGCCGCTTCCGCCAGAAAGCCCGCTTTGGAAACTGCCGAATGTGCTGATCACACCGCACATTTCGGGTATCACGCCTTTCTATGATGAAAGGGCGATTGACCTGTTTGCTGAAAACTTACGCCGCTATATAATCGGCTTACCCCTGTACAACCGTTTTGATCCGGAGAAGGGATACTGATTTAGTTAGAAACCCAGTTTTCTGGGTTTCTAACTGCGTTACTTGACCTGAATTTCGACCAGCCCTCTCACCTGGGTATTGCCAGGCAGACCAGGCATGATGTTCATGAAAGTGCCGTCATCCTGGAAGCCAACGATGCAGTCTGCGCATGCCTGGATATCCGCCAGGGCGACTTCTGCAGTGTAGCCGTCGCTGCCGACAAAAACAACGCTCTTGGCGCCTTCTTTCAACCCAGCTGCTTCAAGCAGTTTGACAATCGGTACGCCGGTATAGTTGGTGGTTTCCCCTGCTTTGTTGGTATAGGGAACCTGCTTTGTCTCCATGCCTTTCATGGCATCCAGGGCCAGCGATTGTTCCTGGTTCAGCATACCGCTGAGGTTGAGCCCTGCACCAGCTGCAGGCGCGGCCGGGGCAGCTGCCTCTTCAGCTGGTTTTGCTGCACAACCAGCCAGGCTGAACAGAAGTACAAAAACAAACATCGAAACGAGCAATTTCTTAAACATAGTCTCTTTTCTTCCTTTCTCCTAAGATTTGTTATAACCCCGAGGGTTTTCCCAGGGTTTTATCAACATTTCTAAAGCTAATTGCCTTACTTATGGATTTACCTGGATTTCCTTGATGGAAAAGACCCAACGATTGCCAGGTGTCTTGGGACAAACCAGGCGGATCGGACCTTTATCCGGTGTGACTTTGGCGATCCATTCTCCTTTGTCCTTGAGGGCGATGATGCTGCCTTGCAGTTCATCTTTGGTGATCTCAATGGCGTATCCATCAGCCGCTACAGCTGTGATGGTGGAATATTCACCCACGCCTGCCTGGGAGAAAATGGTATCCAAAGGTACGCCGCTCCACGTGGTCAGCTCATCTTCACCTGTGGATTTTTCCATCTTGACATCTTTCAATTCAATTTGTTCCATTTTTGCAAGATCGTCAAAACTTAAGGTGAGGGGTGTGCTGACTGCACCACTGATCTTGAGCTCCCAGTCCACTTTTGGACTGCTGCTGCAGCCCACCAGGGTGATCAAGAGAGAGGTTAATAGCAACCAGGCAAATATTTTTTGGGACTTTGTCTTCATAAACGCTCCTTTTTGGTGCACGGGAATAGGTAATTAATCCTTGAACAGAATGAATATTGGGATCAGCATGTCTTCTTCAATCAAATTGCCGTGGTTTCCTCCTTCGCCAATCTCTCCAAGCAGGTGCTGTCCGTGATCTGCAAAGAGGATGATGGTGAGGTTTGTTGGTGCAGCCTCAATCAGTGCCATCACAGCCTGGTCTACAGCGCGCACGACTTCTATCTCTTGCGCTGCACCTGGTCCGTATTCATGACCGGCGTCGTCTATGCCGTGAAAATGAACCCACATCAAATCAGGCGCACCGGCTTCCAATACTGCTAGCGCATTGGCCAGGACTTCCTCATCTGTCAATCCGTTACCATTCCGGTCGCCTGATAGCTTAAATGCAGCATTGCGCAGTTCAAAAGGCAATGATTCGCCTTCCACAGCAGAAACAGTCAGGCCATTTTTTACCGCCACATCAAACAGGGTTTCTGTCTCGGTTTTGCGTGTCTCCCTGGCGTCTACCCCGTGGACTGCTGGCGGCGCTCCGGTGAGCACTGATGCGCTGCTCACCCTGGTGATGGGTGGGTAGGTGGTCAGCGCCATTAGCGGCGGATCGAGGCTGGAAATAAACGGGATAGATCCATCATCCAGCGCTTTCAGATAGCGCTGGTAACCAAATCCATCAAGAAATACCAGCATCACTTTGCTGGATTTTTGTTCGGTGAGGACAGAGCCAGTCGACTGTGATGGCGCAGGGATGCCAAGGATGGATGCTGCGGTAGGGGCGATATCGGTGATGCTGGCATTTACCTGGAAATACGAGAGCGGCGGTTCAACAGTAATGGAAGCCGGTGTCAGTTTGATCCCTGCGATCTCAACCTTGCCATCCGAGAACCACCAGGCATCCTCCGCTATCTTGCGCCACTCAAACCGGGTGAGCTTGCCTTCTTTGCTGTGGAAATTGATTGTGTCAATTAAGCCAAAATCCAGCGCAGCCAGGATGTATTCCAACGGCAACTTATCTTTACTGGATCCTTCCCATTCTTTGTTTTGCCATTCACGCCATTGTCCCTGATCCACTTGCTGGCTGATATCCCCACCGTTGTTAACTTCGATCTGCCAGGCTGGTTGGCAACCTGCCAAAACCAGCAGTATGATAAGAGGAATGAACTGCAGCTGCTTCAGACTGATAAAGGAAAATTTCGTATATTGCATATTTATCTACTCTCAATTGCTATTTTCGATAGCAACTACACCGCTGATCCATTGGGCTCTGCCGCGCTCGGGAAAAACCAGGGTCAAAACTCCTTGTACCGGCAGCAGCAAACCTGTCTTTGCCTGCTCGATGGGCACCAGATGTGTTTCACCCTTTTGGTCCATCACCTTGATTTCAGTTGTGCTTGCCAGGTCCATCACATCTGCCAGCACCACACCCTGCACTTGCATGGCGGTGACCGCTTTACGCGTTTGGCCGTCGCTTTCTGAGACAAACATGGTGTTGGCGCTCTCGACGGTCGTGGATTGGGTTGGACCTTCAAGCAGCCTGCCCAGGGAAGTCGGTTCACCGTTTATCACCAGGTTTTCCTCTGAACCCACCACGATGATTTGCCGGATGCCTTTAAGCCAGGTGGAGACATGCAAATCCTCGCACACAAAGCGAATGCCGTCCATGTAGGGCATAAAATAAGCCAGGTCGCTGAGCTCAGATTGATCGATGGCTACAACTCCGCCATCCAGGGATGAGAAGATCACCTTTTCGAAGCTCTCAACACCCTGTGATAGGAGAAAATCCCGCACCGAGACCATGGTATTGGGATGATCGCGATAAGGCAGCACCTGGTTGACTTCCACAAAACCGGGTTTGGGCACATCACCGGTGAGCAAGACGAGGTTGTAGAACGGCACTTCAGTCAACTCAATGGCGCCGTGATCGTCGTGGCAGGTTTCGCAGGTGTGAAAATCCTGGGGCTCATGGCATTCCACGCATTCTGCCATGGTTGAAGCTTCTAGCGAAAGCAGGGATACCGGATAATGGCGAAAAACAGCCAGCGGCGCAGTTCCCCGGGAGCCCAGGTAGAAACCGAGCACCAGGGCACCGGTGAGCGCCAGGAGGAGGATGAGCCAGGTGATGGTCTTCTTTTTCATGCAGATTTGCGAGCTCCCTTCTACTAAATGAATGCTGTTTTGCTGAGGATCAAGCCCAACGCTGCGAAAACCAGGGCGCTTGCAGCGATCCAGTCACTGGTTTTTGTGTGGATGGGTTCAAAGTAGCTGCGGGTGGGAAAGCGCCCAAAGCTGCGCCCCTCCATCGAATAGGACAATGTGTTGACTTTATGAAATATCGATACAAGCAGCGGTAGAGAGAATTGCTGCAGCAGCACGATCAGGCGGCGGATATTTCGCCGGTCATATTGAACCCCGCGCGCCAGCTGCGCCTGGTAGATTATGAGGGCTTCTCGCTCGAAAATGGGTGCGAAGCGCAGTGCAGTCACCAGGGCAAAGCCGGTGCGGTATGGTAAACCCGCCTGCATCAGACCATAGGCGAAATCTTTAGGAGATGTGCTCAACACAAACAAGTGGCTGAGCAGGATAATAATCATAAACCGTGAAGCTACCCGTAAACCGGTTTGAAAACCAACCTCGGTAATTGCCAGGGTGCCAACCCGCCAAAGCGTCTGCCCCTGGCGGTTAAAGAGTAATTGGAGAAACAATAACAAGAGTGCGGTGGTGAGAAACAACCGCATCCCCCGGCGTTTTGAGATCGAAAACCCGTTGATCGGAAAAGCTGCCAGCGAGAGGAAAAGCAACCCCAGGAGCCAGCTCAGAGATGGGGCGGTGAATACAAAAATGGTCAGAAAAACCAACCAGGCGAGCGTCACCATCGGGTGCAGCTGGTGCAGCAGAGAGGCGCCTTCTTGATAGCTCAAGCGCAGCTGCATCATGCCAAGGCTCCCTGCAGATCGGCTGTGTAGGGCAAGTATTGGTGCAGCCCCATGTCTTTTAGGCTGGCAAACGCCTGTTGTGTAGGCTGGTCGATGGCAATCCGGCCAGCCCGCAAGAAAATTATGCGTGTAGCAAACTGCAGGGCTGCTTCCGGGTGGTGATTGACCATTATTACCAGGGCTCCCTGGTGGGTTTGCGCTTGCAGTTGTTCGAGAAGGTTCACGGCATTTGCCTGGTCCTGCCCGATCAGGATTTCGTCCAGCAAGTAAATCCTGGGGCGGTAGGAAAAGACTGACACCAGGTTCAGGCGGCGCATCTGACCGTAACTCAGGCGGTAAGGGTGGTCATCCACCCGGCCGGATAATCCTGCTTCTTGCAATAATTCGTTTGTATAGACCTGGCTGTCTTCATCCAGTTCCGAAAAATTCTTCAAGGCAAAGGTGGCTTCTTGCCACACGCTGGAGGCAAATATCTGGTGAGCCGGGTTTTGAAAGATGATCCCTGCCGACCTTGCCAGGTGGGAAATTTTTTCTTGCTGGGTGTTCATACCGCTTAACAGCACACGCCCTGCTTGCGGTTTGAGAAACCCCAGCGCCAGCTGTAGGAGCGTGGTTTTTCCGGAACCGTTATCCCCCATCAACGCCACAAATTCTCCAGGGTGTAAGTCCAACCGGATGTCTTGCACCACAGGCTGGTGGTTGTACCCTGCGCTCACCCCTTCAAAGGATAAAAGCGATGTATCCCAATCTATAGCAGCCGGCTGGCTGTGCACTTCCACTTGTGCAGCTTGCCAGTCTTCAGCCGGTGTGTCGCAGTAAACCGCACCCTCACGCAATTCGATGATGCGCGGCTGGTACGGGCGTAAGAACTGTATCTTGTGTTCAATGACAATGACTGTGATCGCTGTCTGCCGGCGGATATCTGCAATCACCGCAAAGATTTCCGCGGTTGCACTTGGATCCAGGTTGGATGTCGGTTCGTCAAAAATCAGGATTTGGGGTTTTCCAGCGAGCATGGCTGCAATGGCAACCTTCTGTTTTTCACCCCCGGATAGTGTGTGCAGTTGGCGTTCCAATAGATGCCGGCAGCCGCTGATCTGCAATGCCCAGTCGATCCTGGCGCGCATTTCATCTGGGGTGAAACGGCGATTTTCCAGGCCAAACACCAGCTCATCCTGCACACTCAGCGTGCAGAATTGGGTTTCAGCATTTTGCTGTACTAAACCAACGAGATCCGAAATTTCATACAAAGGCGCCGTGCGCACATCCTTGCCGTCGATAGAAACACTGCCTTGTACGTGGTCTGGATACTGGTTGAAGAGAAAACCTGCCAGGGCGAGACCCAGGGTGGATTTTCCACAGCCGGATGGGCCGACAACGGCGACAAATTCGCCAGCTGCCAAATCCAGGTGGATCGAATTTAGAGCGGGGGTTGTGGATCCTGGATAACTGAATGTGAGCCCAGTGACAGAAATCATCATCTAACCAATAAATTACCTGACCAGGATTGCTGTAATTTGCGGAAGCATTACTTCACCACTCAGGCGTGCCAGGGCAAAGGTGACGCTAGCCTGGTCGATTATGGTAAAAATGCGCACATCTTCGTCGCCAAGCGCATCATCTAGAGGTAGAGTAATGCTATCAGAATTATTTTCGATCAAAATTTCGCTCGCACCTGGTTGTATGCCCAAAGTGGAAAGCACCTTACCCAACGGCACCCCCTGGTATTTTCCTGTGATGCCGTTGATGGAAAGCTGAGTGCTGTCCATTTCAAATTGCCATTGGCCGGCATCATACTCGCCTGGCTGGTCGATTTTCCCACCTAGCTGGAAAGTGGCTGGCTTAATTACGATCACTTTTGCCACACCGCGTACCCAGGCTTTGCTGTTCTCAGCGCCAACCAGGTTATAAGCGCGCTCATCGCCCTGGCCCGACTCGCTGAGCAGCAGGTTCGGGTTCGTAGTAATTTCTTCCATGGTGATAAAGAAGGAATAGCCATCTGCACCTTGCACAAGCACCCAACCTGCACCAGGTTTCGGTTCACCTGCTGCCAAAATTTCTTTCAGTGGTATACCGGTGTATTTTGCTGTGGTGCCGCGCATGGTGGCTTCTACTTGAATAGGGCGGATCTCTCCGTGCTGCTCGGGAAATAGAAATTGCTCATTAAGCGCTCCTGTAATCTCCACATTCACTGGGCCTCTGAGCGCAGCTTGCAGGTAGATACCCAGGATCACAGCCATCAGCGCAGCAATTGCCAGGAATATCCATGAAAAACGGATGGAGGTTTTGGCTGTGGTCGGGGGAATCCACACGCCGGATCTGGCTAGCGCTTTGAGTAAAATAAAGCCCAGGTACCCAGCCAGGATCACGCCAGATAAACCAGCCACGACAGCGACCAACAGTAAGGCCTGGAAGGCCAGGGTATCTGCAGGCAGTTCAGCAAAGAACTGGAAGACAAAGACATTGGAGGCCGCTGAAAGACCGCCGGACAGGAGATAGCCTGCCAACCTGTCTCTGCGTCTAAAAATAAGAAAGCCAAAATCCACCAGGATGCCGGCAACAACATCGATCAGCACCACCAGGATACCGTGAGAATTTCCGCTGAGCAATTCAACGCCGCCCTTGAGGACGCCGGTGAAGGTGCCGGCGCCAGCTTTGGGTACCAGGGCGGCAGCCAGCACCAGCCATAACGTGTGTAAACCCGCGGCCCATTGTGTGCCGCCGGCAAAGCCCAGCACCGATTGCACCGCGTCGCCCAGGGCATTGATATAGGTGCCGCTGACACCGCCTAGGGAAGCTAGCGCGGCCATCGTCAGTAGATCTTTGGTGGAGTAATAATAAGCTTTTGATTGCATACGACCAACCCGTTGTGATTCTATACCATAGATTGCCATGTGTCAATTGTCCCCCTGCATATGGGACAATCTCGGTTGCAACAACTTCTGGGAAATATAAAACCAGGTTGGATGATCCAGCATGCCAACCTGGTCTTCGTTAATCAGCTAATTCGCGTTAGTTGATGATGACTTCCCTTGGTCGAGGCTCCAGGGTCACCTCAATATCCAGTGTCTGGTTTCCACGCACAACGGTCAGAGTCACTTCCTGACCGGGTGTTGTGTTCAGGGCAATGTAGATCAGCAGATCGTCAAAGACCGTCACTGGCTGCCCATCCACGGCGATGATAATATCCCCGCCGGTTTCAACCGTGCGACCATCTATGGTGGTTTCTCTGCCGGCGCCGCGCAGCCCGGCTTTTTGTGAAGGTCCCCCGTCTACAACTTCAGCGATGTACGCGCCTTTATCCACACTCAACTTCATGGCTTTGACCAGCGTGGGGGTCACATTTCCACCGCGTACACCCAGCCAACCCCAAACATACTCTCCATCTTGGATCAATCCTGGGATCACACGCTGCAAGATGCTCACCGGGATGGCAAACCCAACCCCGCTGTTTGTACCGCTTGTACCGTCGGTTTCAATCTGGGCGTTGACCCCAATCACCTGCCCACTAAGATTGAGCAAAGGTCCGCCAGAGTTACCGGGGTTGATCGGCGCATCCGTCTGGATGGCTTGTGGGATGGAGAAGGATGTCAGTGCAGGGATGTTGCGTCCTAGAGCGCTGATGATGCCGCGAGTGAGTGTTCCACCCAGCCCAAAGGGGTTGCCGATCGCCACCACAGTCTGTCCAACCGCAAGGCTGTCAAAATCGGCAAACGGCAGCGCCTGGATACCCTCCGGCATATTCTCAACTTTAACCACAGCCAGGTCGCTGTGCAAATCCTGGCCGTGAACTACAGCTTCCCTGGTCGTCCCATCCACAAAGACCACTTCTACCTGGTCTGCCCCATGGACGACATGCGAATTTGTGACAATATAGCCGCTGGTGTCATAGACAAATCCCGAGCCTTGCCCGCTGGGGATGGTCATCTCCGCCTGGTCAGTGTAGACAATGATGCTCACCACAGACGGGTTTACCCGTTTGTAGAGCTCGATCAACACGGTATCTTCATCGCTGATGATTTCGGGTTGGAAAACTTGCGGGGTGGGTACCGGTTCTGACGGTAATACCGGCCTGGGTTGCTGCGCAGCTGGCTCATCTGCTGGAGATACTTCCTCCACAACCGGCGGGATGGACGGCAGGTCCCCCAGGTCACTGTTAATGGATAACCTGCATGCCATGGCAAATAACGGGAGAATTACCAAGAAAGCAATAAATCGGCGTGTTTTCATTTTCATCTCAATTCCTGTCTAACCAATCAACAAAATCCAATAGCTAAGTATAGCCTTGGAGTGTAAGAAATCCGTTAGAGCTAGTTAAGAGAGATTTTAACACGAGTTTCGGGCATATAATGGTTAAAATTTAGATGGAGGAAATATAAATGGAAAAAATGAGAGTTGAACATGATTCTTTAGGCGAGCGCCAGGTTCCTGAGAGCTGTTATTACGGCATCCAGACCTTGCGAGCGGTGGAAAATTTCAATATAAGCGGTATACCGATTTCATCTAACCCAGAGCTGGTGTTCTCGCTTGCTTGTATTAAGCAGGCTGCGGCGCAGGCAAACCAGCAGTTGGGACTTCTTCCCGAGCCCATTTCCGCTGCCATCATCCAGGCATGCCAGGAAATCAAGGCAGGCAAATTTCTGGATCAATTTGTGGTGGATGTCGTGCAGGGGGGCGCCGGTACATCCACAAATATGAACGCCAATGAGGTGATTGCAAACCGTGCCCTGGAAATCCTGGGGGTTGCGAAGGGACAGTATGAATTTCTCCACCCGTTGAACCATGTCAACATGTCGCAATCCACCAACGATGTTTACCCCACAGCCCTGCGCCTGGCTTTGAGTCTCAAGCTGAACGGCTTGCACCAGGCGATGGCTGGTTTGCAAGCATCCTTCCATGCAAAGGGGGAAGAATTTTCTGACGTGATCAAGATGGGTCGTACCCAGATGCAGGATGCAGTCCCTATGACACTGGGTCAGGAATTTGAAGCCTGGGCTGTGATGGTGGGCGAGGACATGCAGCGGCTTCTGGAGGCGCAGAAATTGATCCATGAGATCAATATGGGGGCGACGGCAATTGGAACCGGTCTGAATGCACATCCGGAATATGCCTCGCTGGTGACCGGCATGCTGGCTGAGATTTCGGGCATCCCTGTGGTGGGCTCGACAAACCTTGTTGAAGCCACCCAGGACGCTGGCGCCTATGTTCAGCTCTCCGGTGTCTTGAAACGGGTGGCGGTGAAAATCTCTAAGATTTGCAATGATTTGCGTCTGCTTTCTTCTGGCCCGCGCGCAGGTTTTGGCGAGATCAATCTTCCACCTATGGCGCCTGGCTCAACAATCATGCCCGGCAAGGTGAACCCGATCATCCCTGAAGTGGTGAACCAGGTGGCGTTTGAGGTGATCGGCAATGATGTGACGGTAACCCTGGCTGCGGAAGCTGGTCAGCTTGAGCTCAATGCCTTTGAGCCGGTGATCGCTTACAACCTGTTTAGCTCTTTCGATATGATGCGCAGGGCTTGCCTGACCTTGAAAGAACGCTGTGTCGACGGTATCAGCGCAAACCGGGAACGCTGTCGTTGGATGGTGGAAAACAGCATCGGTTTGGTCACCGCGCTCAACCCGCTGCTGGGGTACGAAAGATCAGCAGAAATTGCCCGAGAAGCGCTGTCGAGCGGGCGCTCGGTGACAGTGATTGTCCTCGAAAAGGGATATTTGAGCCGAGCTGAGCTGGAGGATGTTTTATCGCCAGATAATATGACCCGGCCGCGTTATCTAAAAGATGCCGGGTGGAAGTGAAATAGGAAAGCCGTAGAGTTCAGGGAGTGTAGGTAAGAATAACCAGGCCGCCATCCAGATCAGCGACATACACCATCTCACCGACAGTCTCAATCCCCCACGCCAAACCTGAAGTGATATAGTTCTCCAGCAGGCGGGGTTGAGACGGATCAGCGACATCCACCGCCACCACCCTATCGTAACTGGCGCTGAACAGGGTAGCGCCAGTGATTGCCAGGTCATACACCCCAACCAGCTCCTGCATGCT
>CAZTMX010000042.1:0-17663 GCA_964614855.1 uncultured Anaerolineaceae bacterium
TGATGCGTTTCCAGGTCGGATCTGGGATCAAACCATTTTCTTCATCCGGCAAGTACAGACCTGAAGCCTCGCCGTAACCCATGGCTGCCGCATAAGTCCCCAGGCGGCAAATACCCAGACCGCCGTTCGGAACTTCGTCTTGATATCCGCCGCCAAGCTTGTAAAAATAAACGTTACTGGAGTTTGACAGACCGCCAATAAAATCGAGCTGTCCAAAACCGGCTTTATTCCAATCGACAAATTCTCGAGCATTGCCGGGATCGTTAGCGTAGTATTTTTCGGTTACTTCTAACAAGGGAGGCGTCTTGATAATTTGATCAGGAGTAACTACCCCTTCATTCAATGCTCCAACACCGGTGACAAGTTTGAATACAGAGCCTGCAGGCAGGATATCCCCAACAGCATGGTTCAGCAATGGATTCGTTGGATCGTTTACCAATTGATCGTAATAATAAGCCGGGATCAACCGGGCCATGCGCTGGTTTTCGTAGGTGGGGTAAGAAACCATTGCCAGAATCTCGCCGGTTTTCGGCTTCATCGCCACAACCACTCCACTGGTATAGCGGATCTCGCCAAACCACTGGTTCCAAAGGTCCATTTCATGTTTCAGGATTGATTCAGTAGCTTGTTGAAAGCGTGTATCAATGGTCAATCTCATGGACAAACCTGGTTTAGCTGGTATAGGCGGGTCAATATCGCGCAGCACTTTTCCACCCACATCTACCTCAACCACACGCTGCCCATTTCTTCCTGCCAACAAATCCTGATATTGCAATTCAATCCCGGCATATCCCACTTTATCTCGGTTGGGCACCATACCCTGTTCAACATAGTATTCTTCCTGGTTTGCTGGGATTGGCCCCAGGAAGCCGATGATTGCTGCAGTCAATGAGTTGGTCGGGTAATCTCGGATCGGTTGGACCTCTACCCGAATCCCCGGCCAATCGGTGGACTTCTCCATGAGTGTCATCGCAATGTCTTCAGCGATATCACATTGAATGCGCACCGGCTCATAAGGTGTCGAAGACAAGCCGTATTCAGCAATTTGGGCGATCCCATGGGCAGAAATACAAGGCACATAGGGGTTTTCGGGGCTGATCTCATTCAGGTTTACCGGAACATTGATAAGATCCGAAAGCTCGCGAAAGATATTCTGAACAGCCCCCACATCATCGGGCAGCTCAGCCGCTGTCACGGCGACATGGTAAGAAGCCACGTTGCGCGATAGGATCACGCCATTGCGGTCATAGATAATCCCCCGCAAGGAGGGGAGGTTCATCGCTTCGGTGCTGTTTTCCAGAGATTTTGCCAGCCACTCATCGTGTTGGATGACTTGCAGAATAAAAAGTCTCCCAATAAACAGTGCAAAGATGATCCCCAATACCACTACAAATGCATTTATACGCCAGGGTTCAACCTGGTTTTGAATCGTTGGTCTACCATTCATGTATTGAATTGTAATGCCAAATTGGCCTTAACATGCTAAAAATGGGTTAAGCTTCCAGAGGCTCTGGATACAACCAGTTTGCCAGGTCGCCCATCCAAAAATAAAAGGGTAAAGCCAATAACAGGTTGAGCAACACAGAGGGGATAATTATCTGGTTTATTGCTTCCAGCACCGGAAGAGAAATATCGAGAATTCGTAACGCACCTAGTGTGAAAGTTTGGGTAAGAATCGTAGCAAAGAATGCGGCAGCCAACATGACAAAAAAGGATACTCGCCAGATTCTGCTGCGCAAGATCAAGGCAATCCCCACGACAATAAGGTAGTTGAGCATCACGATATAAATCGGAATTGCTGACACCAGGCTCACAAACAGACCAGCCATCACTCCCCAATGCCAGGCTGTGTCCACCCGTTTCTGTAAACCCCACGCCAACACGGTAAGGAGAAGCAGGTCTGCACTTCCCTGCAACAAGGGAACCTGGCGGACGACTGTAGTCTGCAAGATTAGAAGAAAAGCCAAGATAGGCAGAGCGATCAATACACGCATATTCGTTTAATATACTCAAAAGTCAAACTTACGGTGCAGCGGGGGTAGAAACCAGGGGGCTGACGTCCACAGGTCTGAAGTTAATGATCACCAGGACAATTTCCAACTGGGAAAAATTGACCACTGGCTGGATGGACGCACTTTGAAACAGGTCGGTCTCCTTTTGCCGGACACTTACAACCTGCCCAATCAAGATATTTGGCGGATAGTTTCCGCCTAATCCCGAGGAGAGTACTAAATCCCCAATTTGAATTGCTGCAGATTGCGGCACCATCTCCAGGGTCAATTCCCCCGTAATGCTGCCGATGAGTACAGCTTGTGCGCGTGATGGTTCTATACGAATATTGACCGAAGAATCCGGATCGGTGATCAATTGAACCCGAGCGGCGCCTGCAGTAACTGCCGCAATCCGGCCCACCAGGCCCTGTTGGGTCACCACAGGCATCCCGCGGCGCAAACCATCATCCGAGCCGCGATTAATGATGGCATACTTGACAAATGGACTGGGGTCATTTCCGATGACTGAGGCCGCCACATAACGGTTCTCAGGGTTCACGCGCGCAAAATCAACCAGAGCTTCAAGTATCCTGGTTTCTGAAAGCTGTTGTTTCAATGTGATGATTTCAGACTGAAGGCGGGCAATTTCCTGTTCCATTTGGGAGTTTTGCTGCTGCAAGCGAGCCATATCCTGGGGTGCATCAATATAGTTCTGCAATGCCTGCACCCGCAAGGCAAGCCAGGTTTGCGCACTGACGATCGGGTTGATGACAATGCGCGATAATGGCGTCAGGTAGCCTCCTAACGCCAGGGCTATTAAACCCGTCGCCAACAGAGCCAGGATGACCGTTTGCCAGATGCGAGATGGGTTTTGTCTCATCAGGAATGTTTTGTGCTACCGCGCTCCAGACCTACCAATAGCCGGCGCAGGCTGTCGTAGTGTTCCAGGATCATCCCTGCGCCTCGCGCCACACAGCTCATCGGGTCCTCAGCAACCCAGACACGGATATGCGATTCTTCGTACAAACGTTTGTCCAAAGCCTGTAAAAGAGCCCCGCCGCCAGCCAGGCAGATGCCTGAATCCATTAAGTCAGCAATAATCTCGGGTGGGGCTTCATCCAGGGCATCTTTGATTGTATCGATGATGGTTTGCACAGAGTTGGAGATCGCATCGCGGATCTCTACCGATGACACTTCAATCGCTTCTGGTAAGCCTGTGATCAGGTTGCGACCGCGGATCAACATGGTTTTTTCTTCGGGCAGGTGGTACGCAGAGCCAATTGAAATCTTTGCTTGTTCAGCCATGCGCTCGCCGATTAATAAATTATATTTATTGCGCATAAATTGCACAATATCCTGGTCCATCTCATCCCCAGCCACACGCAGCGAACGCGAAACGACCACACCACCCATTGACATCAGCGCCACTTCCGAAGTGCCTCCGCCGATATCCACAATCATGCTGCCGCGAACCTCATTTACTGGAAGACCAGCACCCAGCGCTGCCGCTACGGGTTCTTCGATCAATCCTACTTCGCGCGCACCAGCAGACATCGCTGCATCGTATACGGCGCGTTTTTCTACTTCGGTGACACCCGAAGGAATACCAACCACCACCCGGGGGCGCGGCACAGGAACAATGCTTTGCTCATGGGCTTTTCCAATGAAATATTCCAGCATCGCCTGTGTAATCTCAAATTCCGAAATTACACCATCGCGTAATGGGCGAATAGCAATCACATTGGCGGGTGTTCGACCCACCATTTCCTTGGCTTCTGAGCCAATTGCTAATGGCTGACGGGTTCGTTTGTCTATCGCAACCCAGGAAGGTTCATTAATTGTAATTCCCTTCCCCCGCACGTTTACCAGGGTATTCGCAGTACCCAAATCAATGCCTATATCGAGGGAAAAGAACCCTAACAACCAGTTAAGGGGATTAAATGCCAAGTTGGGCTCCTGCTCAACGTTTTTTCTAAGGATTTTCTGGGATTATACCATTGAACTGTTAACCACTGCGATGCAGCGTAGATTGCCGCAAGATGCACCGTTGAACAGACCTCGTTTCAGTATTTCAAACAGGTGAGAGGGATGCTGAAGGGGCGGTTTTCTTCCCCCGCCCCATTGAATAACGCAATTAGAACATCATTTCATTGACCGTTGTGATCGTCTCTCGCGCCGGTCTCAAACGTTCTACTGGTAATCGATTTAAGGGAGTTCCGGTTAGATTATAAATATCCATCAACGATGGTTGGTTTGGGTTGATATAGATCAAACCGGTCATCAGCCATTGTTTGGCATTTGCTTCTTCCAGCATGCGCAACGCCTCTGCACGGTTCGTCGGGTCATATTCAAGCCCAACCTTCTTCAACAAAACCTTTGATCCATCGTGCATCGTAACTTCTTTTGCTTCACCAGGCTCGTAATCCACCAGGATTTCTTCTGCAGGCGGGACAAATGAAAGCTCGTGCAAAGCAACTTCGTGCTCTTTGCCCCAGGCATAGGAATGCACCGCATCGTCCTGGTTGTTGAATGTGACACACGGGCTGATAATATCCAATACAGCTATTCCATCATGGCTCAGAGCCGCCTTGATCAGCTCCTTTACCTGTTTTGGATCGCCGGCAAAGGAGCGCGCCACAAAGGTAGCATTCCCTACCAGGGCTTCCCAGGCGATATCCACCGGCATATAGGAGTTTGTCCCCTGGCTTTTTAGATATAATCCAACCTCAGCGGTTGCAGAAAATTGACCTTTGGTCAGACCGTAAACACCGTTATTTTCAACAATGTATACCATACGCAGATTGCGTCTCAGTACATGTTTAAACTGTCCCATGCCAATGCTGGCAGAGTCGCCATCACCGCTCACACCAAGACCCTTAAGTGTATGATCGCCAAAAAGCGCGCCGGTTGCCAGTGAAGGCATACGCCCATGCAAACCGTTGAAACCAAAGGAGCGGTTCAAGAAATACGTGGGCGATTTACTGGAACAGCCGATCCCACTGAACTTTACCAGGTTCTCAGGCACAAGATCCAACTCGTAACAGGCGGCAATAATCTGGCTTGAGATCGAGTTGTGACCGCAACCCTGGCAAAGAGTACTTGGATTGCCTCTATAATCGGATTTGCTCAATCCAACGAAGTTGACCTGGACACGAGAAGTTGTTTGGTCAGCCATGTTATTCTTCCTCCTGTGCAGTAATTGCACCCTGGACAAATTTTGCTGTCAGTGGCAAACCGTCCATGAAAGCGATAGAGATCAGGCGCGTGGCGTATTGTGGGTAATTAACAGTCAATAATTGGTGAAGCTGCCCATCGCGGTTCATCTCAACCACATAGATCCGATCATGCGACTGGATAAAGTCATCAACTTCTTTGGAAAATGGGATGGCTCGTAAGCGCAGGAAACTTGCGGCTGTGCCTTTCTCGGCAAGCAGCGAGCGTGCTTCTTCAATAGCAGGTTCTGTTGAGCCAAACCCGATGATACCAATTTTTGCATCAGTGTCTCCCGCCACAACAGGTGCCGGGATATACTGGCAAGCCTGGTAGTACTTTCGTTTCAGGCGGTCCATCATCTCAACCCAGATACCTGAATCTTCGGTGTAACGAGCGTTGACATCATGCCCTGTGCCCCTGGCAAAGTATGCAGCTTTCGGATGCCGGTTGCCAGGAACCGTGCGGTAGGGGATGGCATCTCCATCAACATCCAGATAACGCGCCCACTCGCCTTCCAATCGCTCCAGGTCTTCCTCCCAGAGGACTTTGCCTCTATCCATGGGGGTTTCGGGATATTCAAATGGAAGTGTCATCCATTGGTTCATGCCAAAATCCAGATCGCTCAGCACAAAGACCGGTGTTTGCAGCCTTTCTGCGATATCCAATGCGCGCCAGCCAAACTCAAAACATTCTGTCACCGAACCGGGCAACAAGATGACATGCTGGGTATCACCGTGCCCCAGGTGGTGGATAAACCGCAGATCGCATTGAGCGGTACGAGTGGGCATTCCGGTACTGGGTCCGACCCGCATGACGTCCCAGATCACCACTGGCACTTCAGCAAAATATGCCAGACCGGTATATTCAGCCATCAGGCTGATCCCAGGTCCAGAGGTGGAAGTCATCGACCGCAAACCTGCCCATCCTGCTCCAATCGACATCCCCAAGGCTGCCAATTCGTCTTCAGCCTGCAAGACAGCATAGGTATTCTTACCAGGAGATTCCGGATCTTTTCGCAGTTGCGGCAGGTATTCCACAAGTTTTTCAGCCAAGCTTGTCGCAGGTGTGATCGGATACCAGGCAGCAAACTGCACGCCGCCGTAGATTGCACCCAGGGCTGCGGCTGTGTTTCCATCCGCCATAATGTACCCGCCGGTGGCTTGCATCGGTTCCAGGTAAAAAGGATCTGTCTTTACCAGGTTTTCTTCAGCCCATGCATAAGCCGCTTTGACCATATCAAAATTGAGATTAATCGGCTTGGGTTTTGATTTGAAATGAAAATCGAGCGCCTGGTAAATCTTCTCCTGATCGATATTGAGCAGATAGGTCAAAACACCGACATACACCATGTTGGCGATGTAATCGCGTAATTCAGATGGCGCGCCAGATTCCTTTACCAGTTTCTTCACCGGCATCGGATAGGCAGCGATATCCTGGCGGTCAATGGGCATGCGGATGTGATCAGCATAAAGGAACATTCCATTCGGTTGGACATCCTTCAAATCTTGGGCAAAAGTCGCCGGGTTCATGGCAACCACAATCTCATGTTCTTCCCGCCGGGCCAGGTGACCATCTTTATTCACTCGGATGGTGTACCAGGTCGGCAACCCCTGGATATTCGAAGGGAAAATATTCTTTCCCGACACTGGAATGCCCATTCTAAAAATTGAACGCAATATTGTGAGATTTGATGTCTGGCTGCCGGAACCGTTTACTGTTGCCACTGTGATTGAAAAGTCATTGACAACACGCAACCTGGCTATTGGAACCTCATCTTTGTTACTAAATTCAGACATTTCCGCTCCTTAGTTATCTAAAATATTATTTGATATCCCACGCGAACTGTCGATCAACTCAGGATTGAGATAATCCATTGTAACCTGTGTCAAGATGGATACACCGTGCAACAATGCTTCTTCGTCTATGTCGAAACAGGGATGATGCAGTGTGCACTGGATGCCTTTCTTTTCATTACCAGTGCCGATAAAGAGGAAGCATCCAGGAACCTGCTGTAAGTAATATGACATATCTTCCGATACAACCGAGCGAAAACCTGTTTCCATCTCACATTTCGGAAGGATTTTGGAGACAACGCCCTGGACAACTTGAACCACTTTTTCATCGTTCATCACCGCAGGCGTTAGGGATATCAACCGGATATCCGCCTTACAATTGAACGCCTCGAGAGTGTGGTTGACAAGCGGTGTAAACCTATGTAAAACAATATTTCGCACTTCAGGATTAAACGTCCGAATGGTACCCTTGATTTCAACCGCATTGGGTATCACGTTATAGGCATCCCCGCCGTGGATGGATGTGACGCTGATCACAGCCGCTTCCATGGCAGGCACATTGCGCGAGACAATGCTCTGCAGACTGGTCACTACCTGTGCGGCAGCCAATACCGGATCGATCGACTGGTGGGGTAAGGCACCATGGGAGCCTTTTCCCTGGATCTGGACTCGGAAGGTCTCTGAGGCTGCCATCACCGGTCCGGAAGTCACCCCCACCCATCCAACCGGTTTTTCCGGCATCACATGCATCCCTAAGGCGATATCCGGACGAGGATTTTGCAGCACACCGTCTGCGATCATCGCCAAAGCACCGCCATCACCTTCTTCGGCTGGCTGGAAGACAAATTTTACCGAGCCGGCCAGATTCGCGCGGTGAGCGTACAGCAGTTTTGCCACGCTGAGCCCTACTGCCGTATGACCATCATGGCCGCAAGCATGCATCACCCCCGCATTTTGAGAAGCATACGATGCATTCGTCTGTTCCAGGATCGGCAGCGCATCCATATCAAAGCGCAGCATGACCACAGGACCAGGGTACGCTCCTTCCAGGATAGCCACAACACCTGTTTTTCCAATGCCTTTGGACACTTCCAGGCCAAGCTCACTCAATTCCTGGGCAACGATACCCGATGTGCGAAATTCCTTGAAACCTAATTCTGGATGGCTGTGAAAATCTCGGCGCATCCTTTGAGTGTATTCAAATAATTCACCAGCTTCTGCAACGATCGAACTTTTCATTTCAATAAAAGAATCTCCATGTCATCGAAGGAAGTAGAATTGCGGCTCTTCCTTCATTACTTTAGAATGATCCGCCTGAAGGCTTCTTCATATCTCGGGTTATCGCTGGTGCTCTCTGGCAGACGTCTGCTGCGCATTCTTTCAGTGAATGCCTGCTGATCTCCGATCTGGCTCTTGTGTTTATACAGGGCATTCAGCTTGATCTCCCAATAATCCGTCACATCCAGGCGGATGGTGGGTTTCTGGGTTCCCGAAACCCAGACCTCCCGTACAGAATGTGGTTGTAAGCCCTCTTCATGGATCAATTCCGGAAAATACAAAGGGTTGCCAGCCGCTGGGAAGACAGCATCTAAAGTAACCTGCCCGGCAGCGCGATGATCTGGGTGATTGATGCGGTTCTCGCCGGCAAAAAGGGTTTCAGGATCGCAAGTGATCAGGATATCTGGTTTCTCCATACGGATAATCCTGGTCACTTCTTTTCTCAACTTTAAATCTGCCGTCAGGTACCCATCTGGATAGCCAAGAAAATTTACGCGTTTAACCCCTAATACATCTGCAGCAGCACGTTGTTCTTCATGCCTGAGATTGCATAATTCTTCCGGCACCATGACTGCATCCTGCACGCCTTTATCGCCACAGGTTAATAACCAATAGCTCACCTGATGACCATCTCTAACCCAACGCGCGATACTTGCGCCACAGAAAAATTCTGGGTCATCCGGATGTGCTAATATCACCAGAATCTGTTGTGGCTGCTGCCAGTTGTATCCATCCATAAACTATTTCTTCCGTCTTTGTTTTTTGGGTTTTCCAGACCGCCGCTGTGATGAAAAAGGCAGGTTAGCCCCGGTTTGTTGAGCAGGGTTTTCCGGTTCGCTCTTGCTGAACTGCTCTCCAATCTCTTTCGAGAGCGTTTCTTCAGACTCAAGCTCGCCGGCAGGTGGATCACCTTCTGCTCCAGATGTTTTTCTACGTGCAGTTTCAAACTCATCCCAGGGCTGCAGCTCAGAACTGGAGAACTCCTGGCGATTACCATTATCCAGTTCCACCAGGACACTCTGTTTAAGCGGATACATGTCAAGCACCCTGCCTTCGCCTTTTGGCGTTGCTACGCGTTTGTTGCGTTTTGGCAGGGTCTTTCTGGCTTCAACATACTGCTCGTATTCATAAACAAGACAGCAACGCAGTCGCCCACACATTCCGGTAATCTCCGAAGGGGTGAGCGAAATACCCTGTTCTTTCGCCATTTTTATCGAGATGGGGTTGAAATCGGTGAGGAACATGGAACAACAGCGTGCTTCTAAACCACACGCCCCCATGCCTCCCAATAACTTGGCGACGTCGCGCGGGCCGATTTGGCGCATTTCTACCTGTGAGCGCGGATAAATCCGCTGCATGATGGTTCTCAAATTGCGCAAGTCGACTTTGCCTTCTGCCTCGGTGCTGTACATAAATGAAAGCCGGCTGCCGTCAAAAGAAAACTCTGCTGCAATTACTTTCACTCCGGCAATGCCAATCTCAGCCAGCCGTTCACGACAGGTGATGATCGCCTCCGCTTCCTTCTTCTGCCAGGCCTGGCGCATCACCAGGTCGCGCGGCGTGGCAATATGGTGAATTGGCTTCCAGCCCCCTTCAACAGGCGGGGTTGGGTTTTGCACAAACTGGATCACTTCACCCAGTTGCCTGCCGCGGCTTGTTTCCACAACGACAAAATCTCTTACCTTTAGATCCGGGCAATTACTGGCATCAAAATGATAGACTTTGCCAATTTTCTGAAATCGTATACCAACAATAATTGGGTCCATAAAGTGTACTAGTTTCCTGGGTGCTAGCCCTTTCCTTCAGTCAATGTGGTTATATTGGATTTTACCGCTGCCACACTGATCTTTGCAGCCACATCCTCTGCAACCTTGCGTAACGCGTTAGCGACAGGAGTATCTGGGTGAGACACTACAACCGGTTTCCCATTATCCCCTCCCTGGCGTACCGAAGGATCCATAGGGATAGCGCCGATAAATGGAACCCCAGCTTCTCTTGCCATGCGCTCTCCACCCCCACTGCCAAAGATATCCATCTTTTGACCGTCCGGCAGTTCCAGGTAACTCATGTTTTCTACCACACCGAAAACCGGGATATCAAGCTGGCGGAACATCTCCAATCCCCGGCGGGCATCATCCAATGAGACCTGCTGCGGCAGTGTGACAATGACACCTCCGCTTAATGGTAAGGATTGCGCTAACGAGAGTACCGCATCCCCGGTTCCCGGCGGCAAGTCGATCACCAGGTAATCCAGTTCACCCCACTGGACATCTGTCAAGAATTGGCGGATGGCGGAGTGAAGCAATGGACCACGCCAGATTAAGGGCTGGTCCGGTTTCACTAAAAAACCAATCGACATCAACTTCACCCCATGCGCCAATGCTGGCGACAGCTTATCCCCCATTGGCGCGGGTAAGCGATCAACCCCCATCATCGTAGGCACATTGGGGCCGTAGATATCTGCATCTAATAAGCCTACGCGGGCTCCACTCTGGGCAAGCACCACAGCCAGGTTAACCGCTACCGTGCTCTTCCCCACGCCCCCTTTGCCTGAAGCAACCGCAATTGCATTACGTATGGGAAGGTCCAGTATCCCCCGGGTGCGCCCATCGCTCGGTACATTCGAATCCAGCTTGATATGTACACCGGTAACGCCTGGGATTGCCGCCACAGCTTCACGTGCTTCTTTCTCAATCTTGCTTTTCAATGGGCAGGCTGGTGTGGTAAGCATAACAGTAAAATTCACCTCGCCGCCATCGACGACAATATCGCGGACCATATTGAGACTGACAAGGTCTTTATGCAGCTCAGGCTCCTGAACTTTGCTCAATGCTGCCAGAACTGCTTCACTTGTAACATTCATGAATTAACGAATCTCCTTCCAATTTACCATTAAACTTTTGCTTTTTTGGCAGCCTTGGCTGCTTCAGCTTCTGCACGTGCTGTTTCTTCCCGTTTATAATTGGTGGGGCGGATGCTGGCATAATACGACGCTGGCTTTGCCAGGCGTTCCTTGTCGTGAATATTGCGTGCATGACGGTCGTACACAGCCAATTCATAATCATGGTCCATTTTGATGGCATCAAACGGGCAATACTCAGCGCAGAAACCGCAGTTCATGCACACGTCAACATCAATGTAAAACGACTGCGGTTCAGGTACAGGTCGCCCCGTGGCAGGATCGTTGGTACGCACAATCCAGATGCATTGAGGCGGGCAGACCTTGGCGCAAATTCCGCAGGAAGTACAACGGAGCTTCTTTTCTCCATTTTCATCAACATCATAAACCAGGAAGGGTGTGAAACGAAATTCTTCAGGGACAGGTAGTTTTTCCTCAGGATACTGAACCGTGAAAATGCCGCGCTCTTCAGCATTCATTCGGTGCTCAATACCTTCATTGGAGTAATAACGCTTTCCCAGCCAGCGAATATCATCTAGATACGTGACCACAAAGCGCTTCAGCGTGACGCCCAAACCTTTGATTATTCCCATTCCATCCATAGCAGTTCTCCCTATCCTTCCCTTAGCGGTCCGTCTCGCCCAAGACAATGTCTATCGAGCCCAAGACAGCGACAACATCGGCGACTTTTCCGCCCACACACATAGCTTCGTATCCGGTCAGGTTGATAAACGATGGAGCGCGAACATGATACCGGTAAGGATTTGGCTTGCCCGTCGAAACAACGTAGTATCCAAGCTCTCCCTTAGGTCCTTCAACCCTGCCATAGGCCTCCCCTGCAGGAACTCGAACCTGGTATTGAGGTTTTCCTTCCTGGATGGGACCTTCTGGAAGATCACGTACTGCTTGCTGCAGGATGCGCAGGCTCTGTCGCACTTCATCGATACGGATCAGGAAGCGGTCGTATGTATCACCGTGATACCTGACAGCCACATCAAAGTCGAAGCGGTCGTAAATGCTGTACGGATCTGCACGGCGAATATCGTAGGGGACACCTGATGCGCGCAGCACAGGACCCACAGCCGAAAAGCCAATCGCCTGCTCCGGGGTCAACACACCAACACCAATCGTACGCGAGCGCACAATCTCATTATTGGATAAGAACAGATCCAGTTCATCGATCCGGCGCGGGAAACGATCGAATACCAGGGCACGGACCTTTTCCAATATACCCTCGGGTAAATCACGTGCAACTCCACCAAAGCGGAAGTAGTTGCACATCATGCGCGAGCCGCTGACCGCTTCAAAGATGTCCAGGATAAACTCTCGTTCTTCAATGCTGTAAAGTGATGGCGTAAAGTATGCTCCCAGATCGTTCAAGAACATACCGATGGCAAACACATGATTGGCTATCCTGGTCAGCTCTGCCATAATGACCCGCAGATACTCAGCCCTTTCAGGAGGCTTAATTCCCATCAATTTTTCAACCGCCAGGGCATACCCGAAATTGTTGCTCATTGAGCACAGATAATCCAGGCGATCGGTATAAGGCATGTTTTGTAAAAAGGTATTGCGTTCGCCAATTTTTTCATGGTTCCGGTGCAGGTATCCCATCACCGGTTTCAGGGCAACAATACGCTCACCATCCAGGGCAACAACAACCCGGAACACACCGTGTGTAGAAGGATGCTGTGGACCCATGTTTACAACTACCGTGTCGGTCTGCATCACCGCTGAACCGTCTGGGCGATGAGAGCGAGCCAGGCTGGCGTACAGGCTGGCATCATTGTCGGGCTCCCAGGTAATTGGATCAAAGCCTGCCGGGTAATCCACATTATTGCTGAACGGGTTTTTGTCTTCCACCCGCAGCACTTGCCCATCCGGCCAGCGTGATTTGAAGGCTTTCCCTTCTTCTTCGAAATACGGTTCTTTCCAGTCCTTGCGCAAGGGGTGTCCTTCAAAACCCTCCCAAAGCAGGATCCGCCGCAAATCTGGGTGCCCCTCAAAGGAGATACCCAGCAGATCCCAGGTTTCGCGCTCTTGCAAGTCTACACCCGGGTAAACCGAGATCAGGGATGGCACTACGGCATGATCGCGCGGCGCCCTGGTCTTGAACACCAAAGCCGGACCACCCGTGGATCGAAATGCATGGTAGACAACTTCCATGAAACCATCTGCAAGGTAATCTACCCCGGTGACGGAGGACAGAAAATCGTAGCCCATTTCGTCTCGCAAGGCAGTTGCAACCTCAACCAGGTTTTCGGCCTTGACAATATAGCCTTCGTAACCCTTGCGTGTATCTGGCGTTACATAATCTGGAAAGCGTGCAACCAGGTCATCAGCACGGGTTATAGTGGTATCCGATACAGAGATTTGTTCGCTCATAATCTGTCTCTCCCCTTATGCGCCTTCGCTCGTAAGGTTCGCTTTTTGTTCTTCTTGGCTTTGTTTTTCAAGCGTATATTGTTTGATAATTTCGTATTGGCGCGGATCCATTACATCCGGGCCTAAGACAGGCAGCGGGATAGCTTCGATCGGCGCTTTGCGATACCAGGCAACAGTCTTGATCGATTGGGCATCGATACGCTTCTGTAACGTCATCAAACCGTGGATCAGAGATTGCGGGGTGGGCGGACAGCCCGGAATATATACATCCACCGGCACATATTTATCCACCCCAGAAACGACATTGTATCCCTCTTTGAATGGACCGCCGCCAGAAGCGCATGCGCCCATCGCCACCACATATTTTGGCTCAGGCATCTGGTTGTACAGACGGACAAGTGTGGGGATCATTTTCTTGGTTACTGTACCCGATACGATCATCAGGTCCGCCTGGCGTGGGGTAGGACGCATCACTTCCATGCCAAAACGGGAGAAATCATAACGGCTTGCTGCTGTGCAGATCATTTCAATTGCACAACATGCCAGGCCAAACATCATCGGCCAAAGTGATGACCGCCGGCTCCAGTTGTACAGCTTATCAATGGACGTGATCGTGACATTATTTTGTAATTCTGGCGGAATATCAAATTTTGTGGATTGTATATTTTCTCGTTTCATGTCGCTCATAAGGGATTTGCCTCCTCAAACCATTCCTGGATGATTGCTGTCAAAATTCCATCATTGACGATGGCGTTGTCATCGGCGAAATCGTCCAATTCCATCACCCAGCGCTGCACCATGCCCAACGAAACCTGATCCAGGGTGATATCTGGATACAATTCTTGTAATTTTAAAGCGATGGCATACGTATCGTCCCAGGAAACCATAATAGTCAAATTATACTCCATTTCACAACCGCAAAACCCTTTAATAACGCAAATATATATTTACTTATTTCATGACTGAGCTATAATTGTGTTATGAAAACTTCCCAACAAAAGCTTCTGGATTACCTCGAAGCCCAGCAGATTGTCTCCGCTGCCGATTTGAGCCTGGCTCTTAAAATGACACAGGCAAACGCACGCCACCATCTCCACATTTTGCTCTCCCAAGGGGTTATTGAAATAGCCGGTGAACGCCCACAACCCCAGAAAGGACGCCCGGCAAAACTGTACCGCATCTCTGCTCAAAAATACGGTGACAACCTTAGCCTGCTCACCGGTGCCGCCTTGTTAGAGATAAAGCGTCTGGCTGGTGAAACAGGTTTTCAAGAGAGCCTGCAGCGGATTGCCAGCGCGATATTGAGGAACCGGAACGAAGACGAAGCAAAATCAGAGGGTGGAAAAAGCGCCTCCCTTACCCTGAGATTGGCGCATACAATCACGGCCTTAAACGGTATGCATTACGAAGCCCGCTGGGAGGCGCATCGAGATGCACCACGAATTGTCCTGGGACGCTGTCCTTACCAACCCTTGCTGGAAAATCATCCCGAAATGTGCCAGATGGATATATACTTGATCACTTCGCTCCTTGGATTGCGAGTCAATCAAATAGCCAAACTCAACAGGGATAAGCGCGGCAATGTATTCTGCCTGTTTACTACCGGTAGAGGCAGTTAGGCCACAAATCAAGAAAGACAAACATCATCACCGGTTAATCAATCTCTACACCCAAGCGACACGGTGCGTGGTCATTCACCAGAAAGAAAATTAACTGCATCAAATTCGCTTCATATAGGCAAATTTGATTAATGTTCTTAAAAATACTTGCCAGATAGCAAATAATCCTATAAGATATTGTTGAATACTCTCGATAATTTGGCGCGTAATATATTTTTCCATCCAGAAACCAAGGCGAATGCCAGGAAACCAGGAGATATCATGAAACCCTCAACGATATTTAAGATCAGATATTTTTATTCGTCCAGAGCACTGCTCGCTATCATCCTCTTATTACTTCTCATCATATCCACTGGCTGCTCTTTTTCAATCGATAACGGCAGCAGCGGCAGCAACGATTTGGCAGCCACCCAGGTCTCGTTAAACCAACAAGAAACCCAAATTGCGCAAAAAGTCAACGACAATATCCAGGCGACATTGGCTGCGCAGCAGGCTGCAATTGAAGCCCAGGTTGCCCAACAGCAGGCAGCCGATATGGCTGCCACACAGGTTGCACTTTCCGTTCAGGCGACCGTTGCAGCTGCGCAGCCGGCGCCAGCGGTAGAAGCCCCTCCGGTTGTGGTTGCTCCACCGGCTGATGTCGCAGCACCCTCTGTGCCTCCTGTTGAGCCACAGCCAGTTGCCCCGGTCCAACCAGAAGCGCCTGTTGATGTGAGCGCCTTGATGAAATCCGCAAACATCATGATCTACGAAGATATGGTCAATGATCCCGGGGTTTATCCTTATGTAAAACGCACCCTGGATAAGATGGGGCTGCCCTACAAAAACAACGGCAGTGCCAAGGGCTGGCTTAAGAATGACATGCTGATTGGCGCAAAAGGTGGGGTTCCCTGGGACCTGATCGTCATTGCGGTAGAATTCCGCGGTGGTGTCTCTGGGGAATATTTCGATTATGTAAACGATGTGCTCAACAAAGGGACTTCCGTGATTATTGAAGCCTATCACCTGGACCAGGTTTCGCAAGGCACCGTCAGCACCATCCTGGCGCGTTGTGGAATTTCAATAAAGAATTATGTTGGCAAAACCCAAACATTAACCGACATGGTGGTCTGGCCCATCAGCGGTGCTTCACCACACCCCATTCTCAATGAGCCAAACAGCGGGCTTTCATTTACCAAGGCGGTCTTCTACTGGCCGTTTTCCGATTTGGGTGACCTGATGACGCTAACCAGCCAGGGTGATGGGCAGTTGCTGCTGGGCAGACACGCTGATAGTCGGACCACAGATGGCACATTGGCAACCTGCCTTAACGGACAATTGACCCTGATGACAATGAGCAGCCATTCTTACTCCTTCCAAACAATCATGCCGCTATGGGAAAACATGATCTACCAGGCGCTCAAGTACCGCTTCACAAACTTTCCACAGTAAGCGGTAATATCGAATGACGATTGGCAGGTTTCTTGGCGGTGTAGGCGCCCTCATTTGGAATGAGCAAGATGGATGTTACTTGCTTCTACGAAGAGCAGGTCACCGAGATTTTGCTGCCGGTGCCTGGGAGTGTGTGACAGGACGTGTGGATCAGGGCGAATCTTTTGAGCAAGCTGTAAAACGCGAAGTGCGGGAGGAACTATCTGCTGAGGTGCAGATAGAATTTATCCTGGCGACCTCTCATTTTTATCGAGGCTCAGTGCGTGCAGAGAATGAGTTGTTGAGTGTGCTTTATGGTTGCACACTTGCCGATCCTCTGGCGATCCAACTGAGCCTCGAGCATTCAAAAATGCTGTGGACGACGGCACAGGAAGCTTATCAGATGCTGCCGGAAAATTACTGGCTGGCCCAAATCATTCGCCGCGCCGAGTTTATGCGATCAAATCTTTCTCCGGCTTTACGCGAGGAATACCGCCAGCGCGGGTTTGAAATATAATCCAACCAAATGCTAAAATTCTATAAATACCAGGCTTTGGGGAATGATTACATCGTCCTACCGCCAGGCGAGGTCCAGGTTCCTCCGTCGCTGGGTCAAATTCGCTGGTTGTGCGACCGGCACTACGGCATCGGCGCTGACGGCGTTCTGTTCGGCCCGCTGCCAACAGACAGCGCAGATGTGGCTGTGCGAATTTTCAACTCGGACGGCAGTGAAGCAGAAAAAAGCGGCAACGGCCTACGCATCTTCACCCAATATCTCTGGGAATGGGGTTCACCACAGTTACGAAAATTATTTCTATCAAGTTCTAAAGATAAGGAACCAATTTCACCGGTTAATATCGAGACCAAAGGCGGTGTTGTCCAGGCGCAGATCCTGTTGGAGAACGCCGAAATCAAGATTCAGATGGGTCGCTTGAGCTTCAAAAGCACGGATATCCCCGTCTCAGGTCCGGAACGTGATGTTGTTAATGAACAAATCCGCATCCTTGGTGAAGACCTGCGCTATTGCGCTGCAACGATCGGTAATCCACACTGCATCATCCTGTGTAAACACACG
>CAZTMX010000042.1:17673-17991 GCA_964614855.1 uncultured Anaerolineaceae bacterium
GCCGTTAGTCGAGAACGATGCTCGGTTTCCAAACCGCACCAATGTGCAGTTTATGGAAGTTTTGGATACCCACACGATAAAAATCAAGATTTGGGAGCGCGGCGCAGGTTACACGCTGGCTTCAGGCAGCAGCAGTTGTGCCGCGGCTGCGGCTTCTATCAGGCTTGGGATGTGCACCTCTCCAATCACGGTTGAGATGCAGGGTGGCAGGCTTCAAATCGAAATCGATAGCGGTTATTGCGTATCCATGCAAGGGGCTGTACAATATGTATTCCAGGGAGAATGTGAGGCGCCAAATTGCTAAAAAAGAGTAAAACC
>CAZTMX010000043.1:0-17977 GCA_964614855.1 uncultured Anaerolineaceae bacterium
CCATGGTTCCAATGTTCATGTGCGGCTTGCTGCGATCAAATTTTTGCTTTCCCATAAATCCTATCTCCTTTTCCTACAACATAAGACAAATAATTATGCAATAGTCTGATTCACTGGAGGGTGTGTGATTTTTCAATCAGCCTACCCGCCTCCGATGATCGCCCGAGCCACATTATCTGATACACGGGCGTAATGGTCAAATTCCATGCTAAATACACCGCGTCCCTGGGTTGCCGAACGCAAATCGGTGGCATAACCAAACATTTCCGCCATCGGTACCAGGGTCTTAACGGCTTGTGCATTACCCTGGCGCATTTCCATCCCCTGGATTTCTCCTCGACGGGCGTTAATTTGTCCGATAATCTCACCCAGATATTCTTCAGGGGCTAATACTTCCACCCGCATGATGGGTTCTTGCAGAACAGGATGGCCCTTTGAGGCTCCCTCTTTGAAAGCCATGGAGCCAGCCATTTTGAAAGCCATTTCATTCGAATCGACTTCATGGAATGAACCATCAAACAAGCGGACCTTAATGTCTGTAGCAGGATATCCTGCGAGGATACCTCCCTCGGCGGCTTCACGCACACCTTTTTCCACCGCGGGAATGTACTCTTTTGGAATGGATCCACCAACAATAGCATTTTCAAAAATGATGCCGCTGCCAGGTTCACCCGGGGTTAATTCCATCACAACATGGCCGTATTGACCGCGCCCCCCAGACTGCTTTGCGTACTTGAAATCCACTTTGGGTACAACCTTGGTAATCGATTCCCGATAAGCCACCTGAGGGCGACCAACGCGCGCCTGAACCTTGAATTCACGCAGCATTCGGTCAACCAGGATTTCTAGATGCAACTCACCCATACCTGCGATGATGGTTTGACCTGTTTCTTCATCCGATCGAACTTTGAACGTCGGATCTTCTTCAGAAAGCTTTCGCAAGGCTTCATCCATCTTTGTTTGATCAGATGTTGTCTTCGGTTCAATCGAGATGGATATCACCGGATCTGGGAACGAAATGGTTTCTAATACGATCGGTTGGTTGGGGTCACACAGGGTATCACCGGTAAATGTATCTTTCATCCCCAAAATCGCGCAAATATCACCGGCATACACCTCGGTAATATCTTCGCGGCGATCGGCATACATACGCAGCAGCCGACCAACACGCTCGCGTCGCTCTTTCGAGGAATTATAGACCATTGAGCTTTGGGTCAATTTTCCCGAATACACCCTGACATATGCCAGCCGGCCCACATAAGGATCCGTGACAATTTTGAAAACCAATGCGCTAAGCGGCTCTTCATCACTGGTGTGGCGTACAAGGTCTTCTTCAGTTTTTGGATGCGCACCTACCACCGCTGGAACGTCCAGGGGAGAAGGCAGGTAATCAATCACCGCATCCAGGACAGGTTGGACACCTTTGTTTCGCAGCGAGCTGCCGCACCAAACCGGTGTAGCCTTGCCGTTTAGAACAGCAGAGCGCAAACCGGTTTTCAATTCATCCACGGAGATATCTGCGCCTTCCAGGAATTTCATGGTGAGATCGTCATCCCACTCAGCAATCTGCTCGACCATGAAGGCGCGAGCCGCGCGTGCCTCTTCAAGCATGTCAGCTGGGATGGGGGTCGAGACAGGCTCCTGCCCCAACTCATCTTCCCAGTAATAAGCCTTCATTTCAAGAAGGTCCACTGCGCCTTTGAACCCAGCTTCCTCACCAATCGGCAGTTGCATGGCAATAGGATTAGCGCCCAGGCGATTGCGGATTGACTCAATTGTGCGCGCATAAGATGCACCGATGCGGTCCATCTTATTGACAAAACATATACGCGGTACGCCATAGCGGTCCGCCTGGCGCCAAACTGTCTCACTTTGAGGCTCGACACCTTGCACAGCATCAAAAATCACCACACCGCCGTCCAAAACTCTCAAAGAGCGCTGGACTTCAGCCGTGAAATCGATGTGACCAGGCGTATCGATAACATTCACCTGGTATCCCTTCCATTCAGCCGAAACAGCAGCTGATACGATGGTGATACCGCGCTCCCGCTCCTGGGCCATCCAATCGGTTACAGTAGTACCATCATCTACAGAACCAATACGATGCGTCTTCCCTGTATAGAAGAGAATCCGTTCTGTAGTAGTGGTTTTTCCCGCGTCGATATGGGCGATAATCCCAATATTGCGGTAGTGTTCCAGAGGGTGAATGCGAGCCATCAGTTACCTGTAATCGTCTCAGTGAAAAGCTGTACGCCTACATCCGGTAATGCGAGAAAGCACGATTGGCTTCTGCCATCTTGTGTGTTTCTTCGCGCTTGCGAATGGCGTTACCCGTATTGTTCGCTGCATCCATCAATTCGGCTGCAAGGTTTTCCGAGAAGGATTTCCCCGAGCGAGAACGGGCTGCTGAGAGAATCCAGCGCGTTGCCAGAGCAAAACGACGATAGGGTGGGACTTCCATCGGCACCTGGTATGTGGCGCCGCCTACGCGGCGAGGTTTCACTTCCATCACAGGCGCTACATTCTTGAAAGCCTGCTCAAAAACCTCAAGCCCGTTGCGCTTGGCGCGGTCTTCAATCAGACCGAAGGCATCGTAAACCAGGCGAGCAGCAGTGCTCTTCTTACCACTGTGCATCACATGGTTGATAAAGGTCTGCAACTGGACGCTGTTGTAGCGAGCATCCGGCAGAATCTCTCGCTTTTCGGGTTTATTACGTCGCGACATGTATTTCTCCTATTTCGCTTTCTGACGTTTAGCGCCGTATTTTGAACGGCCCTGCTTGCGCGCGTTTACACCACCGGTGTCCAAAGTCCCGCGGACGATGTGATAACGCACACCAGGAAGGTCTTTTACACGACCACCACGCACCAGAACAACCGAGTGCTCCTGCAGGGTGTGGCCTTCACCTGGGATGTACGCAGTCACCTCAATACCATTGGACAAACGCACACGAGCGATCTTGCGCAACGCAGAGTTCGGCTTTTTAGGAGTCATGGTGCGCACCACGGTACAAACACCGCGCTTTTGAGGTGCACCTTTATCCTGGCGTACTCGTCGCTGTTTCATCGAGTTCAGCGTATACAGCAGCGCCGGAGCCTTGCTCTTTGTTTTCTTAAATTTTCGTCCTTTACGGACAAGTTGATTAATTGTTGGCACCTTTGCCTCCAAGAAATGAAACTAGAACTACTTTGTTATGATTGCTATCTTTCCATTAAGCGAGGCCATCGCTGGTACATGATGGCCTCACCGCTTGTTGATCGCCTGATTGCCGGACGGGGGTCTTGCCGTCCCATATGTACTTATGGCAACGAACTGCGATTTTACCATGCGCCCATACCATCGTCAAGGCGCTAATAAATCAATCTTCAATATTCGCTTAAAATTCTTCTCCTAGCTCCAGCAATCCTGTGCCCATTTTGGGTGGGCGAGACCGCTCTTCATCTTTTCCAAACCGGATAACCTCTTCATCTTCTGTCACTGCTTCCACAGCCAGGCCAAGACTTTGCAGTTCTTTCACCAGAACACGGAATGCTGCCGGGATACTGGGTTCTTCGATCGGCTCACCTTTGACAATCGCCTCGTAGGTCTTTACACGACCCTGGACATCATCCGATTTCACAGTCAGCATTTCTTGTAATGTATAAGCCGCGCCATACGCTTCCAGCGCCCATACTTCCATCTCACCAAAACGCTGGCCGCCAAATTGCGCCTTACCACCCAAAGGTTGCTGGGATACCAGGCTGTAAGGGCCGGTAGATCGTGCGTGGACTTTATCTTCGACCAGGTGGTGCAGTTTCAACATGGTCATCACACCCACGGTAACGGGTTGATCGTACGAAAGACCAGTTTTTCCATCACGCAGCACCTGTTTTCCCAAGATAGGAGACGGTTGGCCTGTGGCTACAGACACCTGGGTGGATTTTTCTCGTAAAACGTCATCGGGAAGATCTTTTGCATTCTCACCCATTTTTTCCAACCAGATGCGCAGACCGGTATTGATTGCGTTCTTCTCGCGCTCTACCGTTCTGGTCTTTTCTACATTCTTCCCATCGAAATCCAGGATACCCTCAGGATCGTACCCCTTGTCCCGCAGCCATTCTCGTAAAGTGGCGTGGCGAGCAAAAGTGACATCAGAGATGAGCATATACACATCATAATTGCGCTCGCCTAACCAGGCTTCCAGGTAAAGCCGGCGCACTTCGTCATCATCTTCAATGGTCTCAGGGTCGTAGGCTTGTTCCTTCAACCAGTCCCAGGCAGCCTGGCTTGTCTCTGTCCAGGCCTGGTCGATTAACCAGGAGCGCGCCAACTCTGCTTCGATCTCGACTTCTCGGGCGCCGTCAAAGACCGGGGACACAGCCCGGAAACCCATACGGCGGGCCGCCCAACCCAGGTGGGTTTCTAATACCTGTCCGATATTCATACGCCCTGGAACGCCTAGTGGGTTGAGGATGATATCCACGGGTGTGCCATCTTCCAGGTACGGCATATCTTCAACCGGCACCACTTTAGAAACGACACCTTTGTTGCCGTGCCGGCCGGCCATTTTGTCGCCTGCGGTGATCTTGCGCCGCTGGGCAACTGAAACGCGCACCATCATATCCACACCTGCGGAAAGATCTGCATGATCTTCACGCGTAAAGACTTTAACTTCTACCACTTTTCCGCGCTCACCATGCGGCATGCGCAGTGAAGTGTCTTTTACATCACGTGATTTTTCTCCAAAGATCGCACGCAGCAGGCGCTCTTCTGGGGTCAGTTCTTTCTCACCCTTTGGAGAAATCTTACCTACAAGGATGTCATTGGGGCCAACTTCAGCGCCAATGCGGATGATTCCATGGTCATCCAGGTCCTTAATCGCATCATCACCCACATTCGGTATATCCCGTGTAATCTCTTCAGGACCCAGGCGGGTATCACGAGATTCGACTTCGTATTTTTCGATGTGCACTGATGTGAATTGATCCTTTTGCACCAGGCGCTCCGAGATCAAAATCGCATCTTCAAAGTTGCCGCCTTCCCAGGAGAGAAATGCCACGACAACATTCTGACCCAAAGCCAGCTCACCGCCTTCGGTTGATGAAGAGTCAGCAATCACATCACCCTGTTTTACCAGCCGCCCCTTGACGACTGCCGGTCTTTGATCAATGCAGGTGCTCTGGTTTGAGCGCTGGTATTTTCTCAAGGTGTAAGCATGGTTTTTGCCTTCATTTGTACGGATCGTCACTGTTCGACCGGTTACCGAAACCACTTCACCATCTTCTTCTGCGATCACCACCTGGCCCGAGTCAACGGCAGCATTGTATTCCATACCCGTAGATACCTGCGGTACATCCGGAATAAGCAGCGGCACAGCTTGCGCTTGCATATTCGAGCCCATCAGTGCCCGGTTGGCATCATCATGCTCCAGGAAGGGAATCAGCGCGGCCGAGATGCCCACGATTTGATGCGGGGCAACATCCATGTACTCAATTTCAGTCTGCGGTGAGAAGATGAAGGAAGAATAGTGACGAGATGAGACGCGCGGACGGACAAATTCGTTATACTCATTGAGCAACGTATTAGCCTGGGCAATCACAAAGCGGTCCTCTGCGTCGGCTGAAAGATAATCCATCTCAGCAGAAACGAAAGGCGTGACCAATACTTCCTTGATCTGTAGATTTTTAATCCGCTCCACCAACCCGGCATCCAGACGATCCCCGGTATTGGCAATCACTTCACCGGTTTCGGGATCAATTACCGCATCTCGCAGCGAACGGTTGAGCAAGCGAGGGTCATCGGGTTTGAGCGCTTTTCTCACTCGCCGGTACGGTGTTTCGATAAAGCCATATTCATTGACACGGGCGAAAGAAGCCAGGCGGCCGATCAAACCGATATTCGGGCCTTCAGGGGTCTCAATCGGGCAAATTCGACCATAGTGGCTGTGGTGCACATCACGCACATCAAAGCCGGCTCGCTCACGGCGCAAACCGCCAGGTCCTAGGGCGGAAAGTGTACGCTTGTGACGCAATTCTGCCAGAGGGTTGGTCTGATCCATGAATTGCGATAACTGGCTGGAACCGAAGAATTCACGTAACGCCGCCACCACGGGGCGAATGTTGATCAAGGTGATGGGAGAAATCTGGTCTTGATCACGGATGGACATACGTTCTTTGATCACCCGCTCCATGCGGCGCAACCCAATGCGCAGCTTGTTCTGGATCAGTTCACCCACGGTTTTCGCCCGCCGGTTACCCAGGTGATCGATATCATCTGGGGCTATCGTGCTGTTGTTGATGCTGACCATCCTGCGCAACAGGCTCAAGACATCATATTTCGTCACTGTACGGTGGCTAATCGGCACATTGGCATACAAATCCAGCTTTTGGTTTAGTTTGTAACGACCGACGCGCTCCAGGTCGTAATGACGCTGGTCAAATAATTGTTCTTCCAAGAAGTCACGTGCATTTTCTAAAGTAGCAGGGTCGCCAGGGCGCATGCGCTTGAAGAATTCCAGCAGCGCAGCCTGTGAGATGGTCAAACCGTGCGAAAGATCCCACTCCGGTTCCTGGTAAAGGGTCGAAGCGATAAACATGCGATCCGGATTGTTATCTACATCCGCAAACAGCTCCAACAGTTCTTCGTCCGTGCCTTCTTTGATGGGGGATTCCGTCAAGCCGTCGCTTACCGCAGCTAACGCACGCAGAAAGATGGTCACGGGCACAGTGCGTTTGCGATTGAAGCGCAAGGTCAGGTAATCGCTCTTGCGGGTTTCAAACTCCATCCAGGCTCCGCGGTCGGGGATCAATTTCGCCATCGCCAACGGGCGTCCCGTGGAGCGATCGATTGGCGCTTCAAAATACACACCGGGTGAGCGGATTAATTGCGATACAACGACGCGCTCGGTGCCGTTGATGATAAATGTGCCTTTATCCGTCATCTCGGGGAAATCGCCAAGGAAGATGTCTTGCTTGATCGGTTCTGGGATATCCTGACCAGCAAGCAAAACAGAAACCCACAAAGGTCTGGAGTACGTCAGGTCTCTCTCGACGCACTCTTCCATATTATGCTTGGGCTCTTCAAACCAATAGGTTAAACCCCATTGCTTGGCTTCCGGGGTGCGACCCGGAAAATACAATTTCATCCCCTTGTTGTAGGACTCAATCGGCGATAGCTCGTGAAAAAGGTCTTCCAAACCCTCTTTCTTGAGTCGCTCAAAGGATTCCAATTGAACTTTGATCAAAGCCGGTAAGGGTAGCTTGACGTCGATTCTGGCGAATGATTTACTCGGCAAAGCAGTTGCCATGCTTTTTCTCCTGGTTTTCAAATAAGCCGTGTTTCAACTTTTCTTACTTTTCGACAAGGCGCAAAACGCGACAAGCAATTTCCTGGCATGGTTTCCGGGAAATTCTCAATCACGTTTGTGCACTAAATCTTGGATACCTCGAAATAATAATTTGTATTACTGATGATGACTACGAGATCCAGATTATTGACGAAATAACATTATACCGATTATTTAAATTAAGGTCAAGAAGATTTTCCTACCTGCTTTATTAAGGTTTTCTGAGCTATTCTTTGATAGAATGATGCTATGGAAAATTCAGAGATCACATACAAAACTGGTTTTATCGCGGTGATGGGCCGCCCCAACACCGGTAAATCCACGCTTATCAACGCGCTGCTTGGGCAAAAGATTGCAGCCGTTTCTTCCCGCCCACAGACCACCCGCAAACGCCAGATGGGGATCCTTACCCTCACGCAAGGAGATCAGGCCATCCAGGCGATATTCGTTGACACTCCGGGGGTGCACCAACCCCATCACAAGCTTGGTGAGTTGATGAATCGCACAGCTGCACAAACCCTTGAAGAGTGCGACCTGATTTTACTCATCGCAGATGTCAGCCAACCTCCCCAGGCTGAAGATAGTATGCTCTTTAACCTGCTGCGCACACTAAAACGTCCCGCTCCTGTCTTCCTGGTGCTCAACAAGATCGATCTTTGCAGCCAGGATCGACTTCAACGGCACAATGAAGCATTTCTTGAAAATATTACGCCAAAGCAGACCATCCCAGTTTCTGCCACACGCGGTGACAATCTGGATACATTGCTGAGCGCCATTATTGATGCTTTACCCCAGGGCGAGCCATTCTTTCAGGAGGACCAGCTCACAGACCTGTTTGAGCGGGAGTTGGCTGCCGATCTGATCCGTGAAGCAGCGCTAAATTTACTTCGGGATGAGGTGCCGCACGGGATTGCTGTGCGGATCGATCAATACACCGAACGCGAAGATACCGGCGCATACATCGAAGCTACGCTTTTTGTTGAACGCGAATCGCATAAACCTATTGTGATCGGTCAGAATGGGAGTATGCTAAAAAAGATCGGCACAGCCGCTCGGCGGGAGATCGAAGAGATGAGCGGGCGCAAGGTATTCCTGGGTCTCAAAGTAAAGTTACGCAAAAACTGGCGAGATGACGAAAGTATCCTGAGCCGGTTTGGTTATTGAACCATGTTTTACCGGGTGATCTCCTGGGGGTAAGCCCTCGAACCAAAGAGGGTCAATACAACCGCGCCCAAACCTGCCGCTCCCACTAAAACCGGCGCCAACCACCCGATGCAAGGGACAACCTGGTTGAACCCATTGATGAGCATGCTTACTAGAAACGCACCGACTGCTGCGGTAACCGGAAGCGCCCAACTTTGGTTGAGTGCGCGAGCAAGCCTTTTTCCGGTTTCAGTTCCCACAGCGACCAGCCCATAAGCCCAAGCAGTCACCATCACCAGCGCCATAAAAAACGCCAGTGGAATGCCGATTATCGTAATTGTCGTTATCACCAGGGCGGTTACGGCAACAGGCAGGGTTAACAGACCAAGACCAGCAGACGCCGCCGGACTTGACACCAACGCATTGCAAACCCTTTCCGTGTTCTTCGGCAGAAACAGTACTGCCACAATTGCCAACACTGCCCACATAAAAGATCTGAACAAGAAAAATATACCATTCCAGATCCACGAGCCGCTGGCTGTCAACGCAGATGGTAATGAATTTGCCCCGTTTAAAGGTGCCGGGGTTGTGCTGAAGGGCAGCGGCAGTGGCCCTGTAAAATTCTCATTTACAGTACCTTCTATTACAGCCCCAGGTTGCTGCCTGAGATTTCCAGAAATGGTTGTTACATCACCTTCGACATTGGCAGTGCCAGCCAAATCTGCCAGCCCGCCCAATACAACGACATCGCCAGCAATGGCGCCTGATAATTGCAGCGAGCCTCCAAGGATCACAACATCACCAGATACAGCCGCGTTTTCCTGGATATTTGCGCTCCCACCCAAAACAACCAGATCGCTGTCCAGCGTTTCCCCACTTTGCAGGGTGTAGCTGCCTCCCAGAACGAATTTGCCCTGCGTATCCGACTGATTGAGCCAAACCAGTCGATAAATTGTTGTAAAAAGGTTTGCGCCAGGGTTAACTGCGCCGTATAGGACCGAGCCAGTAGATGTGTAGTGGGCAGGAACGCCTGAAATCTCCTCCTGCATTGGCACGAACCCCCATAACCAGGATGTCATGACCAACAACAAGGTCATGACCACAAAAGATCTCACCACGATGGGTTTTATTCTCACTGAGTCACCCTCCTCGGGTTGGTGAGTACACGATACAACACCAACCAAAGAACCGCGATTTCACTCAATATTCCAGCAGCGAATACCAACCAAATTGGAGAAAGGCTCGCCTGTGTTCCACGCAGCACCAACGACAGTACCTCGTGGAGCGGATCAAAGATGGTGACCAATGTGGTTAAGCGGTATATCCAACTCCAAAAAAGTACTTCTGGTTTCCCCAACCAGGGCAAGGCGATAATGATTAATGAGCCAAATAAAGCTGCACCACCGGCAAATAAGAAACCCAAAACAGCCAATGACTGGCGGCGCTGGATTTTTTTCTGTTCCAACTCCTGCCGTTCAACCCAGCGCGCAGTAAAACCTGCTTCCGGCGACACCAGGCTTTTTTGACTCAAAGTGTGCTCAACCTGGCGCCAGGAGATGGATAAATTACGGCAGCTCTCGCAATTTTTCAAGTGTTCTTCCAAAGCAGCAGCTTGCTCGCTGGCCAATTCGCCATCCTGTGGCTCAAGGTTTAAAAACAACCAATCCTCATAAGTCTTGTGATTCATGGCGTCGTCCTTTCCACAACCAATTGATTTTGTGAGGGGTGTAGCGGATTCGGCTGGCTCTGGCTGGTGTTCCAATATTGAGCCATGGAGCGTCGTGCTCGATGCAACCTGCTTTTGATAGCGCTTTCTGTTAAGGATAAAGCCTCGGCAATTTCAGCATAGGAAAAATCATACCAATAATACATAATAACCGCTGCCCGATCCGTTGCATCCAGGACATCCAGAATCGCCCGCACCTGCTCCTGTTCCTGCTTTTGTTGAAAACTGCGTTCCACTCCCGGTTTTGTATCGGGCAAATCTGGCACCGCTAAATCCTCCACTGAGACGATAGGGTAACGTCGCCGGCGTATCTGGTCAATACAGTAGTGCGCCGCTATCGACAGCAACCAGGTCGAAAAAGGACGTTGGTTATCATAACGTTTCAATGCTTTATAGGCCCGCAAGAAGGTTTCTTGCGCAGCATCTTCAGCATCTTCGGCATTCCCCAGCATGCGGTAACATAGATTATAGACTGGCCGCTGGTAGGCCTCCACCAGCATCCCAAAGCCTTGAGGGTCTCCCTTGAGAGCCTGGGCCAGCCATATCGTCTCGTTGTCCTGCAAAGAAATACTCCTTTAAGGGTCCCTGATTGGTAGTGTTCAAGGACTTCCTCAAGCGTCGCCCAATTGAACATCCTACCTAATATACGCAAAACCCCTTTGATGGTTGCAGATCAGCAACCACCCGGTCTTATCCTGGCAGCCGCGTGGTTATTCTTTTTGCTTTTCAACCTTCTTAAATATTAGCGGTTGATCGAAACCTGGTTGATTTACCATGGTAAGGCTTAGTTGAGTATCCGAACACTCAAAGCGCGCCTGGTTATAATCTGGAACAAAAAGCGGTGCAAATTCATCCGCCTGGAAAGTATCCAGCATACCCTCGTCATCAAAAACAGCCTGGTAGCTCAACTCACTGGTTTGAGTAGAATCCATCCTGAGGATGTCGCCTTCTACCGAGTACTTGCCTTGTGCAAAACCATTTATTTGCAGGTTTAATTCATAAATGCTAGTATCCACAGGCACTGAAAATTGCGCCATCCACTGGTAAGCCTGGATGGTTGCCTGGCCATCTTCAGCAAAAGTATAGCCCAATAGACCTGCACCCCCGTTGAACCTCAGGCTTTCTAGATCAAATGCGCCTGGCGGCAGGATGGCGCGCGCATAAGCTTCGTTGTCAACAAGCTGCCACGTGCCGATTAAACACTGTTGTGTTTCATCCTTTTCCTTGCTGCTGCAACCAGCCAGGCTTAGTAACAATACTGATATGATCAACACAAATAATAATTTCTTCATACCTGGTAGTCTCCAAAAAAGTCTGGCAAAAAAATCACTCCAGAGCACGAAAGCCTTCCCCCAGGACTTCCGTTGCATGTCCGATGACCAAGAAAGCCCTGGGGTCAATTTCATTTACCAGCGCTTTTACCTGTGCCGCTTCCGACCGGCTGATCACACAATACAAAATCGTTCGATCTTCTCCGGTGTAACCGCCGCGGGCAGGGATAAAGGTGACGCCGCGTTCCAGGTTCTCCAGGATTTGCTGGGCAACTTCTTTTGGCTTGTTGGTGATGATCATGGCGGTACGAACAACATCCGAGCCCTGTGTAATCGCCTCCGCTGCAATCCCGCTGATGTACAGCATAACCAGGGCATACAAGGCATTCTCCCAACTGAAAACCAACCCGGCGGTAAACATCACAATCGCATCTGTCGCCAGGTAACTTTGCGAAATCGAGATACCTCGCCAATGGCTAAGGATGCGCGCCAGGATATCACTGCCGCCGCTGGTGCCCTTACCCCGGTAAACCAGACCAAACCCCAGGCCGCTCACCACACCACCGTACAGGGTGTTCAAGAGGATGTCATCCGTCAATCCACTTTCAGGCAAGAAAAAAACCAGCATATCCGTTAACAAGGATACAGCCGCAACAGCAAATGCTGTGCGCAGGGCAAACCGCTTCCCACCGAGGAATTTCCACCCCAACAAAAAGAGCGGTATATTGCCGATAAAGATCATCATACCGATCGGCCAGCCGGTGAAGTAATTGATCAGCTGTGAAATACCGCTCACCCCACCGCTGACCAAGTTAGACGGCACCAGAAACAGGCGAATAGCCAGGGCCTGCAGCAGCGCCCCAGAGGCAATAAAAGCATAGTCTTTCAGTCCGGACCACGAAAATGAGAAATCAAAAACCTTATTCATCCAATAACCCTGTCCCTGCCAATGTCTCTATGACACTGATCACTGCCGAATTATCCAAATCCTTAAACCCCATTTGCAGCATGGCATTGTAAAGCTGGGCGTCCAGGCTTGCAGAAGGCAGCGAGATGCCGTACTGGCGGGCTGTTTCCAGGACAATGCTGAGATCTTTTGCCTGCATATAAGCCTTGAAACCCGGTGCGCGATTCCCAGCAAATAGTCGAGGCGGCTTAACATCCAATGTCCAACATTGTGCAGCCCCGCCGCGAATCGCCTGGATCACACGCTGCGGGTCTGCTCCAGATTTCTTGGAGAAGATCAAGAGCTCAGCCATCGCCACCATCTGCGCAGCGACCATGATCTGGTTGGCTGCTTTGGCAATCTGTCCAGCGCCGCTTGCACCCACATGCGTGATGGATTTTCCAATGGCTTGAAATACTGGCAGCACCTGCTCCAAGGCTTCCGCCGGGCCCCCTACCATTATTGACAACGTACCGTCCCTGGCTCCAATATCCCCACCGCTTACCGGAGCATCCAGGCACAAAACACCTTTCTCGCCAAGTACTTGAGCGATTTTGCGCGCTGAAGCGGGTTTGATGGTGGAATTATCGACAAAAATCAGCCCTGGGTGAGCGCCAGCCAAAACACCTTGCTCGCCCAATGCGACATCTTCGACATCAGGAGAGTCCGGCAAGTTGGTAAACAAGATGTCCACCTGCGCTGCCACTTCTTGGGGTGTGAACGCCTGGCTAGCGCCTTCGGCAACCAGTTCTTCAACAGCGCCGCGACTGCGATTGTGTACCACCAGCGGGAAACCAGCCTTGAGGATATTGCGTGCCATCGACTTACCCATCAACCCCAACCCGATATACCCAACTCTTATCTGATCACTCATCCTGACCTCCAAAAGAAAATATCCAGCCCAGCTCTTACCTGAACACCATGGCAAGCAACCGGGCTCATTATACATATAATAAGCTGAATGGACTGCAGTCTTTCTTCGGACTAACCGATCTTCTCCACTTGCGGTCCTTGCGGTGTATCCTTTACCTGCCAGCCCAACGCAGCAATTTGAACACGTAACTCATCGGATAACGACCAGTTCCGCTCCGCCCGCGCCTGCTGCCGTGCTTGTACCAGTTCTAACACCTCGCTCGACGGCATCTCCTTGTTGTTTCCAGGCGGCTCATTCACCTGCTCGCTGTTAAGATATGCTTGCTGCCAGACCTGTGCAGGAATGCCTTCCACAGTGTAAGGAATTTTTATTGGACAGCATTCATGTAGTGGAAAATGACTTCCGCCAGGATAATAATGGATGTGTCCATGCCGCGCATCCGCGATCTTTTGCAGACTGGTGTCATCCTGCCGGATGCCATCGCCTTTGTGAACATGACCAGTATGGATAAGTGTCACCCCACCCAGACCCATCACCCTTGCTTCTTCAGCTTGGATATCCAGGATAAGCGCAGTCTTTTCATCGATACCCAGCACAGTCAAGTCATCAGGTAATTGACTCATCAGAGCCGAGAAGCGCTCTTCTCCCATAAAACACCGGCTGGTATCCAGTTCTTCACCGCCATCCTGGTTATTCCAATGTGGCACAAAGACCAGGGGTAATCCATACGTCTCGAAAAGGTTGAGCCCCTTCTTCCAATGCAAATCTTCTCCAACTTTATAGATTTCATAAACTGGTAAGGCATATGCGCTAATCGCAATAGCCGCAGCTGAAGCCAGGACCAGAGCCGTGCCCAGGCGGTGTCGGGCAAGCAGTGTATGCCAGACGACGCTTTGATCCAACTGGCGTACAGCATAAGTAGGGCTGCCTGGCCCCATGAAAATCAGGTCAGCATCCAGCAATTGGGCTGCGATTGCTTCATCATCCGGGCTGAAGGCCGTACCCCGTTTTTTGGCTGGGACAGTTTCTATCTGCGGCTGATAATTTTGCAGGTGATAGGAAATAAACTCCCCCACCCGACCGATCACTCGCTCTGAATTCACCTCAAAACCTGCAGGCGTCTCCAGAAGTGCTACACGCGGTCTCTCTGGTAGATTTTGAAAAATAAAATCAAACACTTTGCGACCGCTGGGCGATGTTTCGCCAGAACCGAATAAAACTATTGGGCCGGGAGGGGGAATGCTATGCATAGCGGTTGCGAATATTTGGCACCAGGTATTCGCCAAAAGAGCGATCAAGATCATACTCGGGCTGCCAACCCCAATCCCGGCGCGCATCGTTGTCATTGAGCCCTGCCGGCCAGCTATCCACGATGCCCTGGCGCTTTAGATCGGGTTTATAAGTAATTTGGGCCTCGGGAAAATATTTTAACACCTGCTGGCGAAATTCTTCAGCCGACAGGCTGTAACTGGTGATATTGTAAACCCTGCGCGTCAGCCTGTCTGGGGGCGCAGCAGCTAATCTTAACAATGCAGTTACCGCATCGGGCATGGCCATGAATGGGATGGTCGTATCTTCGCGCACAAAACATGCATACGGTACCCCCTTTGCTGCCGCGTGCAGCATTTCGGGTCCATAATCACTGGTGCCTCCGCTGGGCACAGTGTATGCGCTGATCAAACCCGGAAAGCGCAAGCTGCGGAAATCCAACATCACCGGTCGCTCCGCTGCCAGTTGGCGGTAGTGCTGGCAAAAGTAAGTGCCCAGCATCTCACAATACAGCTTATTACAGCCGTACATGGTGCGCGGATAATTCCACTCCCATTCGCGCACATGCGGATATTGAGCTTTTAGCTGCAAGTCGGGCATGCCGTAAGCGGCTATCGAACTGGGAAAGAGAAAACGCACGGGGTCGTTTCGCCATTGGGATTGCTCTGAAGCCAGCTTAAGCAGCCCCAGCGTGCCTTCTACATTGACCTGGTGCGCCAACTCAGGCGTAAACTCAGCCCGTGTGGAAAGCAAAGCCGCCAGGTGATAGATGGTGGCGATCTCATACTCGCTTACCAGGCGTGCCAGCAAACCCTGATCCATCAAATCACCCTGTACATGCGTGACAGATTTCGATATTTCTGCAGGTAATGGTCTCAAATCCAGTGTGATGATCTGGGTTTCTCCCTGTTGCAGGAGACTGCGTATCAGGGCATCGCCGATTTCCCCTGCCGCACCAGTGATCAAAATCCCTCTTTTGCGCATTTTTTCTCCTTTTAGATAATGTCAAACGGATGATAGATGGTTGTTTGTTTTCTTTCAACCATCCCCAGGTGAAAGAATTTTATGGATTAATTCTACTTCAGCTTGTCAATTTTGAGAAAGATTGGCCAACCCTTTTTCTGCAAAGCAAAATTCATAGTAAACTAAATCCATGAGAAAGTCTAATCTCTCAATTCCAGCAATATTTTTGACCTTTTTCCTGTTGCTGATATCTGCCGGCTGCCAACCCTTATCCACCCCGCTGCCGCCTTTACCCACGCAAACACCAGGCGCGCCTACGGCAACCGCTACCGCCACCGTGGTGTGGTTTCCTCCCACCGCTACCTACACTCCATTGCCCATGTCCACCATTGTGATAGCCCCCACCCCAGATCTCAGCCCCCAGTACAGCCAGGTGTTCCTGAGCGATAATTTCTCCGATCCTACCAACTGGACGCAAGGCAGGTACCCCAACGGCACGGTCGCAGCCGGCATGGATGAACTATCACTGGCGGTTAACCAGGAGCGCGGGTACATCTCCAGCCTGCTGCAGGGGGTTACCCTGGATAATTTTTACCTGGAGATTACAGCCAGTCCCAGTATTTGCCGTGCGGGGGATGAATTTGGCGTCTTATTTCGCATGAAATCTGCACAGGATTTTTACCGCTTTGCTATAAACTGCAACGGCCAGGCACGCGTAGACCGCATCTTGGGGGGAACAGCCACTGCACCGCAACCCCTGAGCTATAAAGGCCCCATTCCGCGCGGCGCCCCCAGTTCTTCCCGCCTGGGTATCTGGGCTAAAGATCAAGAGATTCGTTTTTATGTCAACAATGAATTTCTCTTTAGCGTCAGAGATACATCTCTATTTAGCGGAAGCCTGGGTCTATTTGTCAGAAGCGCCACCCCCGATTCTGTCACAGTAAATTTTTCAGACCTCGTGGTATATGAGGTAGACGAGTAACCGTTGAGCTCCGTTTCGAGACTACTTATGTCCCCAAGAACCCTTCGCAATAAATTGAACGATTTGGATGGAAAAAGCTGGATCAAATTCCAAAAATCCTGGTTTGTCCACAATCCACCCCGCAGGCGTAAAGAAGTGCTGCAGCACCCGGCAAAATTTCCAGAAACCCTGGCGCAGGAATTTATCGAATTTTTTACCAAGCGCGGGCAAGTTATCCTGGATCCCATGGCTGGATCAGGCAGCAGCCTGGTTGCAGCCTTGCGCAGCGGTCGGCACAGCTACGGCATCGAGCTCAATCCAAGATACGCCCAAATGGCGGAACAGGCAGTCCAACAAGAACAAACCCGGCTAATGTCTTTGGATGCGTCGCAACACGGCAGCGGTTTGGTTGCACGGACGATCCTGGGAAATGCAGCCGATATCGCCCTGCATGTGCAAACCCATGCCATCCCGCCCATTGATTACGTGATCACCTCCCCACCCTATTGGGATATGCTGCACGCCAGGGGCGCCAAAACCCAAAGCAAAAGACGGCAGTCTGAAGAATTGGATGTGTACTATTCGGATGATGAACAGGACCTGGGGAATATTTCAGATTACCAGGAGTTTCTGAGCAGCCTGTGCCAGATTTATGTCTTGTTAAAACCCCACCTAAAGGCCAAAGCCTACCTGACAATTATCGTTAAAAACGTCAAAAAAGGCGGTGTGATGTACCCTCTGGCCTGGGATATAGCTCGTGCTCTATCGGGCGTGTACACCCTTAAAGATGAGCGCATCTGGTGCCAGGATGATATTCGCCTGGCGCCTTATGGTCTGGGAAACGCCTGGGTAAGCAACACCTTTCACCATTACTGCTTGCAATTTCGCAATGAGTAAGAAGCAGAGTATTTTTACACAAATTGTGTTATACTCTTCCTAACAATAACGCATTCATCCAATCGCTGTAAGTATCTGATTCCCCCGCTCGACCTCCCGTCTCGCAAAGAATCCAGAATTCTTCAGAAGACCCGGTTTGGCTTTGCCAGCCGAGTATCGTGTTGATATGTAGCGTTTGAACATACATCGTGTTCACACGATGTGTGCTCAAACAAAGGTTATTGGTATAGATTAATCAGTAAAGGAAGTAAGTACAGTTCACTATGAACAAACAATTAAAGATCATTCCCCTGGGCGGCCTGGGGGAAGTAGGCAAGAATATGACCGTTTTAGAATACGGCCGCAACCAAATTATTATAGATTGCGGGGTGATGTTCCCCGAGAGCGATTTACACGGCATCGACCTGGTTTTACCGCAATTCGATTATATCGTGCAGAACCAGGGAACATTACGCGGCGTCATCCTCACCCACGGGCACCAGGATCACATCGGGGGTTTACCCTATCTGCTGAAACGACTGCAACCCGTGGATGGCGGTGTGCCGGTTTTCGGTACTGGGCTGACCATTGGAATGGTCGGGCAAAAAATGGAAGAGATGGGG
>CAZTMX010000044.1:0-17872 GCA_964614855.1 uncultured Anaerolineaceae bacterium
CTGGGTTTTCTCCTGATCACCGATAAATTCCCCACCACTATGCTAGGCTTCCTACCCTATCCATAAGGAGCAATCATGAAATACGTTCGTGTTGCAGAAATGCAAGCAATCGAAAGAGAAGCCGATGCCAAAGGCATCAGCTATTCAATGATGATGGAAAATGCCGGCCGCGGCCTGGCTGAAGCCGTTATGGATGCCTACGGCTACCTGGATGAAGACGGCGCGTTGGGTCTAGTCGGTTCGGGAAACAATGGCGGCGATACCCTGGTGGCATTGGAAATCCTGGCAAAAGAGGGCTGGAAAACCAGCGCTTATATCCTGCGCCCACGCAGTGACGCCGATCCATTGGTTGAGCGCTTGCTACAGGCCGGCGGCGCGGTCATCCACGCCGCACAAGACCCGGAGCACAAGCAGCTTTTTACCCTGTTGGAGAGTTGCGGTGTTGTGCTGGACGGCATCCTGGGTACCGGGTTTCGCCTGCCGCTGCAAGGCGAACTGGCTGAAGCCATGACAGCCGTCAAGCATAAGCTGGCGCAAATGCCCGAAGCGCCGTTTGTGGTGGCGGTGGATTGTCCATCCGGTGTGGATTGCGACACAGGAGCAGCCGCACCAGAATGCCTGCCAGCCCATCTGACGGTCACCATGGCAGCCATCAAGCAGGGTTTGTTTAAATTCCCAGCTTACAACCTTATCGGCGAATACCAGGTGGTTGGCATCGGGCTGCCGGAAGGCGAGCGGGCATTGGAAGCAGAAAAAGCCGTGACATGCAGCGTGGTAGATTTAGACTGGGTGCGGGATGTTCTGCCGAAACGCCCTGTCGACGCCCACAAAGGCACCTTCGGCACGGCATTGGTCGCTGCCGGCTCTGTGAACTATACCGGGGCAGCCCATCTTGCCGGGGAAGCGGCATATCGCGCCGGCGCTGGATTGGTCACCCTGGCGGTCCCCGCCCCGCTGCACGCAGCGCTTGCCGGTCAATTCCCCGAAGCCACCTGGCTGCTGCTGCCGCATGAAATGGGCGTCATTGCAGCAGATGCAGCCCAGGTTATTTTCGAAAACCTGTCTAAAGCCACGGCTTTGCTGGTTGGGCCAGGTTTCGGCATGGAAGAGACAACGGGAGAGTTCCTGCGCAAATTGCTCAGTGGTGCACCAAAACAAAAGCAAGCGACGATGGGGTTTGTGAGAAGCTCACAACAACCGGTTTCCTCCGAGTCAGCAAAACTCCCCCCACTGGTGCTGGATGCAGACGGCTTGAAATTGCTGGCAGCTATGCCAGATTGGCCGGCTCGGCTGCCAGAAGTGAGCATCCTGACCCCGCACCCCGGTGAAATGAGCGCGCTGACGGGTCTATCGACGAGTGAAATCCAGGCTGAACGCCTGGACATCGCCCGGCGCTGCAGCCAGGAGTGGGGGCATGTGGTTGTCCTGAAGGGCGCTTTTACGGTTATTGCCGAGCCAGGCGGGCAGGCTGCAATCATCCCAGTTGCAAGCCCGGCGTTGGCGCGCGCCGGCTCTGGCGATGTGCTGGCGGGGATCATCACCGGCCTGCGTGCGCAAGGCATGCCCGCATTCGAAGCCGCGGCTGCCGGCGCATGGATCCACGCGCAGGCGGGTCTGCTGGCAGCTTATGACCTGGGGTCAAGCGCAGCGGTATTAGCCGGGGATATCCTGGCGCAAACCGTGCATGTGATGGCAGATTTGAGCTGTTGAGCAAGTACCATAAAACAAAAACAGGGGTTGGCACAAGGATACCTTGCTTGCCAACTCCTGTTTTTTATTTGCAGCAGTGTGCGGAAATTACTCGCTGGCTTCTTCGACTTCAGGTAGTACCACCGGGGTTTCCAGGGGCTCTGTAACCTTTGTCTTTAGTTCTAGCGCACGTTCCTTTGTGGCTTTCGCCAGGTCATCCGCACGCACACGCAGCTCCTGCAGGGCTTCGTCGGCTCGTACGCTGGCGTCTTCAAAAGCTTTCTCAGCTTTCATGCGTGCATCATGGCTCAAGTCCACAGCCCGGTTGCGTAATTCAATGCTCTTTTCCTTGATCACTGTGCGGGTTTCTTCACCCGAATTTGGCGCAGATAGCAAGGCAGCCACTGCACCCACCACACCGCCAAGGATCAAACCAGCAAAGAAAATCCCAAAATCATCATTCTTATTCGACATGTGTCACTCTCCTTTGGATGTCTTAGATCGATTACTTTTTTTCCCCAGACCAATTAATTGAAAGAGTTGCGACAACCCGGCCAGGTATTCATTCATTTTGACTACCGGTTCGACCAGGTTATTGCTCAGGAATACCGTTGTTCCGCGCAGGTGGCTGACTGTCTCCTGTGTGGTATCCATGATCGGCTTGATTTCATTTTGCAGCAGGTTGATCAGGCGAGCCAGCTGGACCATCAAGATCACCAGCGCAATACCAATGAGTAAAGTCTCTAACGCCATAAAGATAATAAATATATCGCGAATTGTCTCCGTGGGAGTATTCGGCTGCATCAAATAATAGACACCCAGGATGATCCCGGCCAGCACAAGCACCAACACAACCACAGCTATAAAGATCAGCTTTCGTTGATCTGTTGCGGTTTTTACGGCAGAAGCAGGTGCAGAAGCAGAAGCAGAATCAGAATCAGAATCAGAAGCCGGTAAAACCTGGCTCGGCTCAGTAGTAGTGGTTTCCTGGGTAGGCAAATCAGTATTTTCCATAATAAAATTTGATTTCCTGAATTTATGGCTTGATTAAATTATATCATGAGCTTGAGAATCTCCCCATCAATTGTGACAGAATCGGTTTAATATTTGCTCATATTTATAAATGGCGTAAAGCGGATTAAAAAAATACGGCGCGTGAAATTTCACAATAATAGAATCGCTTGCCTGTCTACGATGATCACAGTATAATCTTCCAATCTTACGAATAATGGACGGAATTGTGGATAAAATAGACCTTAATATCATCAATCTGTTGCAGGCCGATGGCAGAAAACCATACACGGATATCGCAAAAATCCTGGGGATTTCTGAAGGTACAGTTCGAAACCGCGTGTCCAGGTTATTGCAGGAACAAGTGATCCAGATCGTCAGCCTGGCGGATCCAAGCAAGATGGGCTACGATGCACCGGCATTGATCGGCGTATCTGTTCAGCCCAGCATGCTGGATGCCGTGGCAAAGAAGATCTCTGGTTTTCCAGAAGTAAATCACCTGGTGATGGTTTCCGGCGAGTTTGATCTATTCGTCAGCGTTTTATGTCGAGACCGCAATCACCTGGCTACGTTTCTAAATGAAAAGTTGATGCATGTCAGCGGGATTTCGCGCACGCAAACTTTTCTCACTCTGAAGACGTATAAAATGACGCCTGGACCAGGTCAAGGGATGGTAAAGGCTGTGGAAGAGAAAAAAGGTAGCAGCGATAAGAAATAGTTAGCAATTGAAAAATATCAGCCCTGGCTCCCCAGCTGACTGCCTAAAGCCAGGGCTTCAATCTCTCCAACAACTTGTTTCAGGTCTTCTACCATCGGGGAAAGGGAAACCTGGGAGAAAATTTCCACCAGGCTGCGGTAATACCATAAGGTGCCTGACCTGCCGCCATTAAAGCGCAGCCAGACATCTGCGCCCTGCAAGCGCAAATCGCGCAGGATCGCCCGTGCGTTATGGAGCTTGTCCGCCAGGGAGACCCGCAGCACGCCAGCATCCGCAGACTGCAGATGTTCCAGATAACGCTCTTTTCGCTCCCGCCAGGGGGGTTTTGGCGTCAAGTAGGTATCACTGCAGGCATCGACTATCCCCGCCACTGCTTCACCGAAACGAAGGCGTATCTGTTCCAGCGTGGGCAGGCCGCCCTGGTCTTCGACTGCATCGTGCAGCAGGGCTGCGATGGCCTGGTCTTCATCACCGCCGTCTTCCAAGACAAGCGCAGCCACAGCCAACAGGTGCGCCAGGTAAGGCGTGTTCGTGCCTTTGCGTACCTGCAGTTGATGCAGCTCAGCTGCATACACCAGGGCTTCACTAAAACAGTTGGTGAGCAGACCCTTGTTCATGCGCCTACCTGGTTACCACTGCCTAGCGGCTTTTGAGCGTCTGGTCGCGAATTATTTCGTAACTATTGGTGATCTCCGCCGTGGGGCGCAAGGTATTGGTGACTGAGCAGTACTTTTCTTCAGAAAGATGGATCGCCTTCTCCAATTTCTGCGCGTCAACATCGCCATAGGCAATGTAATTAAGATGAATGTGAGTGAAAGTGTAAGGCGGTTCTTGTTTTTGTTCCCCTGTGCAGGTCACCTTTAAATCCAGCAGAGGCTCGCGCTGTTTCAGTAAGATTTCCACCACATCATAACTGGAACAGGCAGCTGCTGCCATCAGCAAAAGATCGGATGGTTTTACACCCACCCATTGAAATTCAGGGTCGGGTGAGCGCCCTACCACGATCGAATGCCCATTCGAATCACTCACAACCATCATATGTTCTTCAAGCCAACGAAGTGTAATCGTACCCATAAAATCTCCTTAATTGATTAATACTGGCTGGCATTGGAAAGGATTTCTTCCATTTGCTCGGCGACGCGACCATTTTCCGGGTTGTCGCTGCGGCTGATCATCAGCTGGTTGGCGATACGGTGCAGCAAACCCGGGTTGACCCGCGCCAGCTCCAGGGTGATTTTTTGCCAGAATTTGCGTAATTCAGCGTTTGGATGCGTGGCAGCCGAGACAGCGATCTGCGCTGGCGACGACATATTGGAGTTCCATGCGCTGACATTGATATCCAGCTCGCGCCCGGCGTTGGACCAGAAATATGCCAGCATAGGGTTAATCAACCCGCGCATTCGGCTCCATAGAGGATCATCTTCCTGGACCAGGGAGAAGAAAGCTAAATAGTACATGCGAGCGGATGCATAATCTCGATTGACCTGAGATAATTTTCCCGCCACCGCCGAAGCATAGGAGGCCATGTACCAGCGCAGCTCTTCCAGTGTGGCATCGGATTCGCCTTTGACCACCGCATCCCACTGCAGGCGGCAAGCCAGCAGATAGGTGTTGCTGGAAGCGGCAAAGTCCTGCGAACGCAGCAGCATGGCTTTCTTGGCATAAGAGCGGGCGGTTTCAACCCCCGGTGCAATGTCTTTCGGCAGCTCCAGCTGCTCAATATCCCGCACCAGGATTTGCAGCACCGGGTCGCTCTCAAAAGGCAGGATGCCGCGCCCGGGCAAAAGGTAACGTTTGCCCTTGCTGGTGATCAAACCGCGCTTGCGCAGGTCATCCAACAGCGATTGGAGATACTCCTCCTGAGACCGGTCGTTGACCAGCAAATAAGCCAGCTCGCCTAAATCGATGTCATAACCCGAGCGGATAATGGCATGCAAAAAGTCCGACTCAGCCCTTTCTACCATCACCGCCTCGCTGATGATGCCTGCATCCAACCAGACAGGCGAATGGATCGAGGTGGGGTTTTCTTTGAAGTCAAATGCCCCCTGGCGAAACGCCAGCTGCATAATCTCCCGTATGCTGTTCTTGTTGCGCAGCAGTCCCTGGTTTTCGTACCGTTCACCCAACGCTTCGACCAAACCATCCAACGAATACTGGCCGCCGTGTTCGATCAACTCACGATAGATATCGCGCAAGACATCCCTGCGTGTGTTCATATCGACTGTGGAAAGTTTTACCCGCGTCAGCACCTGGCGATACTGCGAGTCCAGACCCTGTCGGGGAGCCGCAGGGGGTTCTACCCTGGCTGGAGCTGTAGCTGACCTGGTTTCTAAAGGCATTTCTTCTGCGCCTTCTTCTGGCGCAGAGGCGTAGTCTGCCGGGGCGGCAAATAATTGAAAATCACGATCAAACAGACGCACAAGATCCCGGTTATCCTCCAACCAGGATCTGAACTGGGAGTAACCAAAATTGGCTTCGTTGAAGGCTGGATCCATGAGCAGCATGGTTTGCTTCAGCCGGGTGGCTAAGATAGGAATGTCTCCCCGCTGGCCGTGTGCATGCAAGGCTTTTGTCAACAGCGCACGCGCCTGTTCAATGGCGATACAGGACTGCTCATCCACATCCGCCATCTCACCAAGGGCGGTTTCCAGGTAAATAAACTCATCGCAGGCTTTTACCAACAGATCGTGGGTGATATTGCGCGGGCCGATGCCAATGGTATAACGCCCGTACTCACGCAGCTTGGCAACCAGCGGGCTGAAATCACTATCGCCTGAGACGATGACAAAGGTCTGGATCTGCTGGCGGTTTAGCGCGATTTCGAAGGCATCGATCGCCATGCGGATATCAGCGCGGTTCTTGCCGGCGCGCACGCTGTAAATCTGGATCAGGTCCATGGAATTGTCCATCATTTCATCGCGATAGCGTGAGAAACGAGACCAATCGGCATAAGCGCGCTTGACAACCGCAGGGCCGCGGCTTTGCAAGTATTCCATCAGCGAGGTCACCTTGAAATCAAAAAACTCCCTCTCTGCCCAAAGAGCCACATTTTCGAAATCGATAAAAACTGCCATTTGTTTATTCATTTTTTTGATTCTCCATTTTTTGCGCTTAGATTCCCAGCCTTTGGGTGCCGCTTTCCTGCTTTTTATTTAGTAGAGTAGTATATCAGAACATCCAGATTTGCTTTGCATTTTGCAGCACAGATCGCCAGGAAAAACCACCTTTGCGCGGGGAAGGCCCTAATGGGTCTGCCCAGTCCCTCCCTAATAGTGCGCAAACCACTGCCTGGGCGCAGGCAGCTGCTGCATCAAGATCGTAACCGCCTTCCAGGAATAAGGCAATTTTCCCTTCACAATTTTCTTTCGCCCAGGTATTTAGACGCTGCAACAAAAGATAAAACCCTTGGGCAGAGAGTTGGATGTGACCAAATGGGTCCATCCAATGCGGGTCAAACCCCAGGCTGACCAGCAACATCTGCGGTTGAAAACGGCTGAGCTGGGGCAGGATCAGCTCATCCATCACCGCCAGGTAGCCTTCATCACCCGTCCCAGGCGGTAGCGGAATATTCATATTGAAGCCCACACCTGGACCGTCACCGGTTTCTTCAAGCATCCCTGTGTAAGGAAAGAGAGGGGACTGGTGTGTAGAAATAAACATCACCTGCGGATTACTATAGAAAATGCTTTGCGTACCGTTTCCGTGATGCAGATCCAGGTCAATGATTGCTAGTTTTTCAGGATGGGTAGGATCGGACAGCAAACCGGTCCAGTTACCGGTCGCAATGTCCTGCGACAAGCCGGGCAGGGGACCGCGCTGGAGACCGGGCTGGGTATCGTGCAGCAAGTATTCAGCCGCGAAGGCAATATTGTTAAGCAGGCAAAAACCCATGCCGTAGCTGCGGGTGGCATGGTGACCGGGTGGCCTGGTAAGGGCAAAACCGCAGCGGCTGCGCCCTAGCCAGACTTCTTGCGCCACTGCCAGCCCTCCCCCAACCGCTTGCAGTGCCAGGCGCCAGGTTTCCGGCGTGGTGAAAGTATCTGCATCGAGGTCTAAACCGGAGAAACAAGCTCTTTTCAGATGCGCCAGGTATGCAGGATCGTGCACGCTTGATAACAGGGTTTCATCCACTGCCATTGGTGGAATTTTCAAAAAAGGCTGCCACAGGTCCAATTGGTGCAAGCCGTTGACCACCGCCGTAACCCTATCAGGCCGCTCCGGATGACCCGGCTCAAAATGCGCCTGGTGACCTTCGGGATAGAAATACACAAGCTCTTGCAAAGAAGCCTCGCTTTCTACAATTTGCGCAAGCCTTTCCGGATACGATCCCAGGCCTGGCGCACAAAACCAACCTGCTCGCTAGAGACCGCCTGTGAGCTGTAACGAGCCTGGATATAGGCGTCTGTCAGGGTCTGAGCATCGTCCAGCCATTCCGGCAGGCCATGATCCTCACCATCGCCAACGCTTTTTTCTGAAATGCGATTTTCAAGGGATTGGAAGTATTCATACGGCGTTTGGGCAGGAGCGCGCCTGTACCCCTTCTCTTCACCGCGCCGCAACAACGCCAGGTAGTAGAAGAAGACGCGTTGGCGAGGGGAGAGATCCCGCAAGCTGAGGTAGCTGCCGGGCAGCTTTGTCGGTCTTCTACTGAGACGTTCACGCAGCCCGGCCAGCCCCTCTCGCACCGTGGCTGCCGCTGCCAGGTTTGCGCGCTTCATCCAGCTGCCAAGCCACTGCCAAAAGCCTGACAATCTCATCAATAGAGGAGCTTTGCGCAGCAAATCCAAGGCAGCTTTGTGTTCGCGCACATAATAGATGATCGCAAACAGCACAGCTGAGATCAGCAGCCCCCAAACGAAGAGCGATTTCAATAGCTCCAACCAGGGCAGCGGGGTTTGGGTTTCTGCTGCAGGGGGAGGGAAGAACGCTTCCGGTGGTAGGGGTGCATCCAGATCAACTGATTTACCCATCAGGGAAGCCAGAAAGCTGAGGAAAATGAATACTGGGGACCAGAGGATGAACCAGATGAAGCTGCCCACTGTGACCAGGATAGTGAGAACAGCCTGAAAAAGCTGGATAAAACCGATTGAATAATCGGTGGGCAGGATCTGCGCAAACAGCACTAAAAGGAGAATTAGCAACCCACCAGAGACAAGCCACCGGGGGAGGATATCTTTTCCGGTAGGAATGCCGTCACGCACCCAACCGAAACGTAGCAGGCTATACTGGGTCAGGCTGAGCAGCGCCAGGCTCAAACAAAAGTAAAGGATCAGATGCGTGCCGTTTGAGGCTGCCATACTGCTGCGCCAGTTGTCACTCAGTGGAGAGCGTAACAAAGCAAAAGCCAGGGTAAGCACCAACCCGAGGGCCAGTGTCAGGCTGGCCAGGCTTTCGCGTGTTTCTGCCCTTTTTTCATAGATACCGCTTTCCTGTTCGACGCGGATCAATTCTTTATTGACCTCCAGTTTCCATAGATACTCGGCATACTGGCCAGCCAACGCCCAGACCACGATCATCGCGCCAAACCCGAGCAGAAATTCCCCAGAAAAAAAGCCCGTCCACATTTGATTCACCAGGGAGGCAAAATCCGCCTGCGCCTGGATCAAGCCGTTCGAAATGTAAATGCCAAGTTTGAGCAACACAGCGATCATCACCCACTCGGAAAAACGCGTGAGCAGCCAATCGGTCTCAGGAAAGTGGGTGCGGCGTAAGGCGCGCTGCATCACCAAACCGTCCAGGGCAGCAAAGAAACCAACCACCAACCAATACCCACCCCGCCAATCTGGGAAGAAGAACCGGCCTATCTGTGCCAGGCCAGCCACAAAGCAGGTCAGCATGGCTGCGACTAACAGGGTTCCGGCCAGGTAGAAGGCTTTTGAAAACGCTTGGTCTTCGCCAGATGGTGAAACTTTTGCCATATCAAAACTGGTCCTGTAATATTTCACTGCCGCCAGATATCCAGGTCGTCTTCATCGAGAACCTGGATCAGCGGAAAGCCAAAATAAGCGGCTCGTTTTTGCTTTTCCGCGAACCCAGGAGCTTGGCCGCACTGCACCAGCATGGCGTCCATGCCTTTCTGCCGGGCGCGAAACAGGCTCTCAAACAGCGCATCATCGATTTTATTGCTCAAAACGATCAAGGTAGCGCCCCAGGGAAGCGTGGTGATTTCTTTATGCAGTACATTCGCAAAAGGGTCAGTTTCTGCCAGCTGCACACGTGCCAGCGTTTCCAACAAGCGCAGCAGGTGTGCCCTGCCGCGCTTCGCCGGCAAGGCAGACCGGAATGGATTGGCAGCCAGCAAATCTTCTGAAATGCTTTGCAGCTGTGCGGTATGCGTGAATGAATCCGCCCCATTGGTCACCAAACCCACTGCCTGCCGCCTGGAGATGATCCAGTTCGCCAGCGAAGCCGCGATCACCACGGCCAGCTCAGCTGTGAAGTAACGCGTTTTTAGCTCATACTCCCTGGTATTCATATTCAAAAAGATCATCGTCTCAAGCGAGATCGAGGGTTCAAAGAGCTTGACCTGCAAGCGGCCTGAAGCTGCGGAAGCCTTCCAGTCGATGCGGCGCAGCGAGTCACCGCGCACATACTCCCGCTTGCCCCATGCACGCGAAGGATCTTCCAGCAGCGGTTGCGTATGGCGCAGCGAGCCCAACGGGGCGTGCGAGGGGATTTTCACCTGGCTGAGCTGGATAATCCTTGGATAGACAGTCAGTATTGCTGGCTTGATCGTCATCTGTTGAATTTTCGCTACACCCAGGACATCTCCCGAGAAGATATCCAACGGGCCCAGCGTATACACCCCGCGCCGCCGGCAGTCCAGGGTGTACTCCAGCTCAACCTGGCTTTTTGCGCCGAGATGTAGCACCTGTTGGAAAGGCCCGCTGGTGTGCATCTCCACCGGCAGGCTTTCGCGCAGTTGCAACCAGGGGGCGGGCAAAAAGCTGGCATTTGCCAGGCTGAGTTTTACCCTGGCTTTTTCATCCAGGAAGACCCAGGGGGTGAAGGAACGCTGCACTTGCAAACCATTCATCACTTTTTGCCCCCAGAATTTTCCTGCAAACAATGCGCCGGCAAACAAATAAACCAGGGTAAGAACGGTATGTTCTCCCAATAGGATGGCTGCCCCCAGCAGGATAATCAAGAACAGCGAAAAGTACTTACCCATTGAGCTCGATCTTCAGCGGAACCTCTGCCAGGATTTCTTTTAGGATGACCTGAGCGCTGCGCCCGCGTAGCTCGGATTCGGGGCGGGCGATCAACCGGTGCGCCAATGCAAACGGCGCCAGGAATTTGATATCATCCGGAATGACATGCTCTCGCCCATGGATACCCGCCCAGGCTTGCGAGGCTTTCAGCAGCGCCAGGGAGGCGCGCGGGCTGCAACCCAACGCCAGGTCGTTGTGCTTGCGGGTTGCCTGCACCAGGCGCACAATATAATCCTGCAGGGTTTCGTCAACGTGGATTTCCCAGGCTTGCTTTTGGAATGCCAACAGCCTGGACAATCCATCTTGACCTTCGACTGGCAGCAGGCTTTCAATCGGATGCTGGCGGCGCAGGTTCACCAGCAGGGTACGTTCATCCTGGTAATCAGGGTACCCTACTGGCAGGCGCAGCAGGAAGCGATCGAGTTGGGCTTCAGGCAATGGGAAGGTGCCCTCATATTCGATAGGGTTTTGCGTCGCCAGTACCAGGAAAGGGCGCGGCAGCGGGCGGGTCTCGCCGTCCACGGTTACCTGTTGTTCCTGCATCGCTTCCAGCAGCGCAGCCTGGGTGCGGGGTGTGGCGCGATTGATCTCATCCGCCAGCAGGACATTGACAAATACCGGTCCGGGTCGAAATTCAAACTGCGCGCTGTGCTGGTTATACACCGAAACACCGGTGACATCATTAGGCAGCAGGTCCGGTGTGCACTGCAATCGCTTGAAGCTGCCGGCGATGCTGACCGCCAGGGAACGCGCCAGCATAGTCTTCCCTGTGCCCGGTACATCTTCCAGCAGCACATGACCTTCACACAACATGGCAGCCAGCAGTAGCTCGATCACCTGCCGCTTTCCGATGATCACTTTTTCGACATTCTCTATGATGCGGTTTGTGTACTGCTGGATTTCGATCATGGCTGGCCTCTTGAAATTAGTTCGGGGATAAGCTTGGAGCAGGTTTTACAATGTATTGGGCAATTTGACAAAACAAACCCCAGGCTGTCGATGATTAAGTATAACACCCGCGCCGGGATATCCAACTGAGAAGCGCTTGAACTTTGGCTGCTTTTCTCATGGCGTCGCAGTGAAATACATTCGCGTTGGGCTGGTATAATCATTTACCTGGGAGAAAAACATCATGACAGAAACGTTATACCAATTAGACAGCTATCTCAAAGAATTCACCGCTACCATTAGCGGAATTGACGATGAAAACCATGCCGTGATCCTGGAGCGCAGTGCTTTTTACCCGGGCGGCGGCGGCCAGCCCTGCGACTTGGGTGTTCTGACCTGCGGCGACGTCACCTACCCGGTGAAGAAGGTCAAGAAAGCTGGCGCCGATGTGCTGCATTTCCTGGAGCCGGAGCAGCCGTTGCCTGCCATTGGCAGCACAGTTAAAGGAGAGATTGACTGGCAGCGCCGCTATGCTTTAATGCGAACACACACCGCGCTGCATATCCTATGCGGCGTGGTCTTCAGGGACTTTGGTGCGCAGGTCACCGGCGGCGATATGGACCCCCTGAACGGGCGCATGGATTTCGAATTTGAGACCATGCACAGAGAACTGGTGGATGTCATCCAACAGGCGGTGAATGTGGAAATCGCAGCCGCGCGCCCGGTGCGTGTGGATATCCTGGAGCGCGAAAAAGCCTTCCAGATCCCAGACCTGATCCGCACCAAGATCAACCTGCTGCCTGAAGGCATCCAGCAGGTGCGCGTGGTCGAAATCCAGGGGCTGGATTTGCAGGCGGACGGCGGTACGCATGTGGCGAACACTGCCGAAGTGGGCGCCATAAAAATTGTTGATTACAAGAGCAAGGGAAAGATCAACAAACGCATCTATATCGCGCTGCCGGATGCAAGCCCCGCTTAATGAACCCTGGCTTTGTAGCACGCTCAAACAGCTTGGACTGAGAAAGAATTCACAATGCCAGTCCAAGGATGTTATAATATTGCCATGATGAAAAAAGGATACTTTGTGGAGACTATTTTGTATCCATCTCTTTGAGATGCGCTTTTGAACGCTGGTCAGCGTTCATCAAACCGTCTGCACATGCCAGATTGATCCTGAGCAGGTAATCTGCCTTCGCGATCCGCTGGTGTGAGCCAGCGGATTTTTTTGTTAACAGGTCGCCGGTACCTCGGCGGCTCAAATAATAAGGAGGCAGATTAAAAATGAAAGATCAATTGACAAAGTTCTTTGCTTCACGTTGGGGGATTATCCTGGTGGGCGCACTGATAGGCATTCTGGGTGCAGCCTTACAAAAGCTGGGCAACCCGGCAAATATGGGGATCTGCGTGGCTTGTTTTGAGCGCGATATCGCCGGAGCGCTCGGATTGCACCGCAACCCCATTGTGCAGTACCTGCGCCCGGAGATCCCTGGGTTTGTACTAGGTTCGACAATTGCGGCACTTATCTTTCGGGAATTCAAGGCGCGCTCCGGCTCGGCGCCGTTGGTGCGTTATGTATTGGGTGTGTTTGCCATGATCGGAGCGCTGGTATTTCTGGGCTGCCCATGGCGAGCCAGCTTCCGCCTGGCAGGCGGCGATATGACCGCCATCCCAGGTCTGATTGGGCTTACAACAGGCATCGCCATCGGTGTGTGGTTCCTGCGTTCAGGTTACAATCTTGGTCGCAGCCAGAAGACTTACCCTGCCGTGGGTTGGATTATGCCGCTGCTGATGGTCGGATTGCTGCTGCTGGCGATCTTCAACCCCAGCTTTGGCGAAGGCGCACCCATATTCAGCAGCGAAAAAGGTCCCGGCTCACTAAGCGCTCCCTTGCTGATCTCGCTGGGCGCCAGCCTGGTGATCGGCTTCCTGGCCCAGCGTACGCGCTTTTGCACCATGGGCGCCGTGCGGGATGTGATCTTGATGCGTGACACGCACCTGTTGAGCGGTTTACTGGCATTGATTGCCGCCGCCTTCTTAGCAAACCTGGTCTTCGGACAATTCAAGCTTGGGTATACCGGCTCACCGGTGGCCCACAGCAACCTGCTGTGGAATATCCTGGGCATGCTGCTGGCGGGGTTGGCATATGCCCTGGCAGGAGGCTGTCCGGGACGCCAGCTTTTTCTTTCCGGCGAAGGCGACGGTGACTCGGCGATCTTTGTGCTGGGGATGATCACCGGAGCAGGGTTTGCACACAACTTTAACCTGGCTGCGAAAGCCGATGCCATCACCGAGGGTGTCCTCACCGTAGGTGGGGTATCCAACTTCGGCATGGCTGCCGTCATTCTTGGGATTATTGTCTGCCTGGCGATTGGTTTCAGCATGCGCCAGAAGATAGCATAGGAGGAGCGAGATGAGTACAATTATAGATGCACGCGGGCTCTCTTGCCCGCAACCGGTCATGCTGGCGCAGAAAGGTATCGCCGGGGGTCAGTTTCCTGTGGAAGTGCTGGTAGACACGGTTACTTCGCGCGAAAACGTGCGCCGCATGGCTGTCAGCCGCGGTTTTAAAGTCACAATCGTCGAAAATGAAGATGAATTCAAAGTGATTATTGGCAAATGACGGTGTTGAATAACGATCCACAACCACGCAATCAGGATGGTGCGATGCAAGCAGAGCCAAAACCAAACACAAAAGACACGGCGTTACAAACTGACCCAAATCCACGCACCAGGGACGGTGCGCTTTACCTGGACAATGCAGCCACTTCCTGGCCGAAGCCACCCGGGGTTGCGCGCGCCATGTACCGCTTTCTCGATGAAGTAGGCGCAAACCCAGGCCGCAGTGGTCACCGGTTGTCGATCCAAGCTGCACGCATCGTCTTTGAGGCCCGCGAGTCAGCAGCCGCGCTGTTCAGCGCACCGGACCCGCTGCGGGTGGTCTTCGGTTTAAATATCAGCGACGCCATCAACCTGGCATTGCACGGGCTGCTGCGCCCCGGCGATCATGTGATCACATCGTCAATGGAACACAACGCAGTGATGCGCCCATTGAACGATCTGCAAGCCATTGGGGTGGAATACACACGGGTAGCCTGCCAATCCGACGGCAGGCTTCCGCCAGAGGATATGGAAACAGCCATCCAGCACAACACATGTATGATCGTTCTCAACCAGGCGTCCAATGTCAGCGGCACGATCTTGCCTGTACGAGAGGTGGGTGAGATTGCCCGGCGCCGCGATCTGCTGTACCTGGTGGATACAGCCCAATCCGCTGGAGTGCTGCCCATCCACATGGAAGAAGACAAAATCGATCTGCTGGCTTTTACCGGGCATAAATCGCTCTACGGCCCGATGGGTACAGGCGGGCTGATCTTGGGGGAAAGGGTGGATCCCGCCTCGCTGCATCCCATCCGCCAGGGCGGCACCGGCAGCCGCTCGGAGCATGAAATCCAACCCGCTTTTCTGCCCGATCGTTACGAGAGCGGCACCGCCAACGCGGTGGGCTTAGCAGGCCTGCTGGCAGGTCTGGAATGGCTGCAGGAACGCGGGGTGGAGCAAATTCGCGCCCATGAAAGAGCCCTGTGCGCCATGCTGCTGGAAGGGCTGGGGGATATCCCCGGCGTTGAGATCTACGGTCCGAGAGATGCAAGCTTGCAGACTGCGGTAGTGGCATTCAATATCCGCGGGATGGAGCCTTCGGAGGCTGGTCTGAGATTGGATGAAGAGTACGATATCCTGTGCCGGGTTGGTCTGCACTGCGCGCCCGCCGCACACCGCACCCTGGGCACGCTGCCGCGCGGCTGTGTGCGCTTTGGGTTGGGGGCTTTTATCCGCGAAGAGGATATCGACAAGGCGCTGCAGGCAGTGGGCGACCTGGCAAAGGAGGCTGCGTGATCACTGCCTACGCCGTGATATTGGTTGATTCGACCAGCCATGCGCTGAGAATTGAGAAAATCCTGAACGGGGTGGGGCTGGTGAGTAAGCTCATCCCCACCCCGCGCCAACTGAGCTCGGATTGCGGTGTGTGCGTGCGTGTGCTGCAGCAGGACATGCAGTCGATTACGGAACTGTTAGGAGCGCAGCACGCCGAGTACCAATCGATACAGCCTATCTAAACGACCATTTCTAAGTCATTACGGGTGTCTGATGAAAGGTGCATCAATTTCAGGCAGGAACGATGTCATGGAAATACACCTGAGGCTATCTGGCAAAGCAACCTAAGAATTGATTGGCCGGACTGGGCGCCCCTCAATATACCCGCGGTACCCTTGCGGCTCAAGCTGGAAGCGCGGACCGTCTTCGTCCGCCCACTTGAAACCATAAATCTCGGGGTTGTAATTCTTGATGGTTTCCCAAAGACTGCTGATAGCCTGCTCAAAGTCGGCATCGTCATACGGTTGTCCCTGGAAGATCATCATCTTACACGGCAGAAGCTCAATGCAATCAAAGCCTGCAGGAATAGGACCGGCATAATCCAGGGGCATCTCCACCCCCTGGACATACATCGATGTCCCAGGAGCCCGCAGGTTCTCCGGCAGCCATAACCCTGCCGGTTCATATAGAGCTTGCTGGATGCCTGTGAGTACATCCCAAACATCGCAGCCCACTTCTTCGCAATAGGCGCAATAATCAGCGGCTTTAACACCGCGCTTAAGGATCAATTTTCTGGCCGGGCGCTCGACCACCTGCACAAAAATAGTATTGGTTTTCAGGGATTCGGACATTTGATATTCTCCTTTTTCCAAGGCGAGGTAGATTTCACGGACGTTGCTGGGGATGAACAACCGGACCGGCGGCATTTTTTGCGCATACCGTTGCGGGGACAGGCCGAATTGTTTCGAAAAAGCGCGGGTAAAACCCTCATGAGAATCGAAAACGAAATCGAACGCCACATCCACCACTTTGACATTGTCTTTGCGCAGCTCCAGTGCTGCTCGAGACAGCCGGAGAGCGCGCATGTATTCAAAAGGGCTTTTACCGGTCAGCATTTTGAAGACCCTGGCAGCATGCCATGGCGAATACCCTGCCGCCTGGGCAAGTTTGTGAAGCGTGACCGGCTCGTGCAGGTGCGCTTCGATATAAGACTGCATGCGTTGGACTGCGTTTACCTGATCCCAGTTATCCATTTATTCACCTTGGTATAATAGAGGATACCAGAGAATGATAGCCAGCACTTGACTTGTGTTGCGCGAATATTGATTATATTTTCAGAAGGTGTTTATGCCAAATAAAACTTTAATCTTCGGAGGCACGGGTGGTATCGGCTCTGCTATTGCCAGACGGTTGCATATCAAAGGCTCCCAGGTGCATCTTGTTGGCAGAAGTCCTGGTAAACTCAAAGCCCTGGCTGCCGAACTGGATGCAACTTACACCAGCGGGGATGTGCTCGACAGCAATCTTTTCTTACGCGTCGCCCAGGAAGCCGGTCAAACCCTGGACGGCCTGGTTTACGCAGTTGGCACGATCAACCTGCGCAGCCTGGGGCGATTGACTGAAACAGATTTTCTCAACGATTATCGTGTCAATGCCTTAGGCGCAGCGCTGGCTGTCCAGGCGGCACTACCAGCGCTAAAGAAATGCAGCAAAACTGCATCGATCGTACTATTTTCCAGCGTTGCTGTACAGCAAGGATTTGCTTCTCATGCTTCGATCAGCATGGCAAAAGGCGCCGTATCTGGCTTGACCCTGGCTCTGGCAGCGGAGCTAGCGCCAAAAATCCGTGTCAATGCTATCGCCCCTTCTCTATTGCGCACGCCGCTTAGCGAAAAATTGGTCGCCAGCGAACAGATGGCGACGGCAATCGCCAATATGCATGCCATACCGCGTCTTGGCGAAGCTGAAGATATCGCTGCGTTGGCAGAATTTCTTCTTTCGAGCGATTCATCCTGGATCACAGGGCAAATCCTGGGTGTGGATGGCGGTCGTTCTACTTTGAGATTAAAGAGCTAACCCGAAAACCGCCACCCGGTAGAGTTTGTCTTTACCAACATCCCGGAATTCTATCGACTTTCCCTCTCCGCCAGCACCCGCAGCGCCAGGGCGTATGAGCGCCAGCCAAACCCGGCAATAGTACCCTGGCAGACCGGGGCGAGCATGGAAGTCCGGCGGAATTCTTCACGTGCATGCACGTTTGACAGGTGCACTTCAATCACCGGCAGGCCGATGGCGGCGACGGCATCGCGCAGGGCGATGGAGGTGTGTGTGTATGCGCCAGGGTTAAAAACCACCCCATCTGCCCAGGTACGCGCATCGTGCATAGCATCGATCAGGGCACCCTCAGAATTGGATTGGAAAAACCGCACTTCGACCCCCAACTCCTGTGCCAATGCCTGCAAGCGCACGTTGATTTCTTCCA